>JBDSJV010000161.1:0-4332 GCA_039917225.1 Candidatus Limnocylindrales bacterium | reverse complement strand
ATGCGCGCCCGGTCGTTGTCGGCCGCGTCACGCTGACGCTCAGTCACGGCGCCTTTGTCGTCCGGGCCGCGAGCAACCTCGCTGAAGCAGAAGCGATCCTGGCCGAGTGGCGCCCGAACATGTCGGTGATCGACATGGACCACGACGACAGCACAGCGCTGCTCAAGCGGCTGAGTGCCTCGAACGGTTTCGAGCGGAGCGGTACGCCGGTTCTAGGCCTCACCCGACGCGGCGACCTCAAGACGAAGCTGCGCGCGTTCGACCTCGGCGTCGACGATGTCCTCGCGGTGCCCTTCTCGCCCGAGGAGCTCCTCGCCCGCGCGATGGTCATCACCCGGTCGCCGTCTGGTGTCGATCGGTAGCAGATTTCGGTGATCACGCTGGGCGAGATCGAGATCGACATCGTCAACCGGATCGTGCGTGCCGGTACCTCGGTCGTGCACCTGTCGGGGATCGAGCGGGGCCTGCTCTACCTGCTGGCGAGCCGCGGGGGACGGGTCGTGACCCGCGAGGAGGTCCTCGACGCGGTCTGGGGGACCGACCTCCCGGCCGGAGGCAACATCGTGGATCAGGATGCCGCAGGCCGTGCAGAGCTTCACCGCTCGCGCGGCCTGCGTGCGGTCGGGTATCTGACGCAGGTGACGCTTGAATGCACGCCTGTCGACATCGCGATGAGCGTGAGTTGCGGTGCCGCTGGGGTCTATTCGCCTGTGGTGCTGCACGCTGTCCTATGGCGCTGCGGCCGGACAGGTGCGAGACTCCGCTCAACGTCAAGCGGAGGTCGCCCGTGGCGAGCCAGAAATCCGGCACCGACGACAACAGACAGCGAGCGTCGAGCGGCCGCCCTCAGGCGCCCGATTCGCGGGCCGGAAACCACTCACCGTTCCCCCCGATTTCGGACTACGCCTTCCTGTCCGATGGCGAGGTTACCGCGCTCGTGGCCCCGAGCGGCAATGTCGAGTGGATGTCCGTTCCGCGGATGGACTCGCCGAGCATCTTCGGGGCGATGCTGGATCGCGATGCCGGGATCTTCCGCCTCGGTCCAGCGGACGTCCGGGTTCCCGCGGCTCGGCGCTACCTGCCGGGAACGATGATCGTGGAGACGAGCTGGAGCACGCCGACGGGCTGGCTGATCGTGCGGGACGTGCTCCTGATGGGGCCCTGGCACCATGACCGGGAGCGATCCGCGACGCATCGCCGGCCGCCCACCGACTACGACGCCGAGCACGTCCTCCTGCGGATCGTCCGTTGCGTCAACGGCGAGGTGCAACTGGCGCTGGATTGCGAGCCGGTGCTCGATTACGGTCGCGTCCACGGCGCCTGGGAATACGTCGGCGACGGGTACGGACAGGGCGTGTACACGGCCGCGGAAAGCGACGTTCGGCTCACCCTGACCTCGGACCTCAACCTGGGTTTTGAGGGGCCGCGGGCGATCGGTCACACGCTCGTGAAGGAGGGCGACGTTCGCTTCTGTGCCCTGTCGTGGGACGCCGAGGCGCCACCCATCGAGTCCGGCGACGCAGCCCGCCGTCTGGTCTGGACGGCGCACCACTGGCAGCACTGGCTCGCCCGGGCTCGCCTGCCGGACCATCGCTGGCGGCCATACCTGGAGCGGTCGGCCCTGACGCTCAAGGGCCTGACCTACGCGCCCACGGGAGCGATCGTGGCGGCCGCCACGACCTCGCTGCCCGAAGACCCCGGCGGGGAGCGCAACTGGGACTACCGCTACTCCTGGATCCGGGATTCCACCTGGGCGCTCTGGGCCCTCGACACCCTTGGCCTGGATTGGGAGGCGACCGACTACTTCAGCTTCCTCGTCGATTGCATGTCAGCGGAAGGCGAGCTCCAGGTCATGTACGGCATCGGTGGTGAGCGCGAGCTCCAGGAGTCGACACTGGACCATCTCCACGGCTACGAGGGCTCGCGTCCAGTTCGCATCGGGAATGGGGCGTATCGCCAGCGCCAGCACGACATCTGGGGTTCTCTGCTGGACGCAGCGCACCTCCACGCCAAGACCCGGGACCAACTCGACGATCGGGTCTGGCCGATTCTCGTGCGCCAGGTGGAGGCAGCCGTCGAGAACTGGCGCAAGCCGGATCGTGGGATCTGGGAGGTGCGCGGAGAACCGCAGCACTTCACGTCCTCCAAAGTCATGTGCTGGGTCGCCGCCGATCGCGGCGCGAAGCTGGCCCGCCTCCGCGAGGACGCCGGGCTCGCCGCCCGCTGGCAAGCATCTGCGGACGAGATCCACGCCGACGTGTGCGCGAACGGGGTCGACGAGCGGGGCGTGTTCACGCAGGCCTATGGCAGCACGGGCCTTGATGCCTCGGTGCTGCTCATGCCGCTCCTGGGCTTCCTGCCGGGCAGCGACAAGCGGATCCGCCGAACCGTGATGGCGGTCTGGAAGGAGCTCGGTGTTGATGGCCTGGTCCGGCGCTACAACGTCGACGAGACGGACGACGGCCTGAGCGGGGATGAGGGTGCCTTCGTGATCTGCTCGTTCTGGCTCGTATCCGCGCTGGTGGAGATCGGCGAGACCGGCCGGGCTCGCCGACTGTGCGAGAACCTCCTGGCCCATGCCAGTCCGCTCCACCTGTACGGCGAGGAAATCGACCCTGAGACGGGCCGCCACCTGGGCAACTTCCCCCAGGCCTTCACGCACCTCGCTCTGATCAACGCCGTCATGCGGGTCATCAACGCCGAGGGCTGACGCGCGGTTGGGCTTTCATTCCGGACCGGCCACGCGACAGCGAGGGAGCGACAGCTCCTTCGTGTGGACCGTCGGCTGGTTGGGCCCAGCTCACCAGGAGTGGGGCATCACGCGCCCTCTAGCTCAGCGGATAGAGCGTCGGCCTCCAGGCTTGGTGGCCCGCTTCCTGCGGGAGGACGTCCTGCCAGCCATCCGCCGGGTCGGCCTGCGCCTGGCGACGGCCACGACCGACAATGGACGAGATCCTTCAGCAGTTGGGCGCGTGAGTCGATGACCGCCATGATCCCCGACCTGTCCGGCCGGAACGTGGGCTGCAAGCTCTAGCTTCGCCGAGAGTCACCGGACCTCCCGAGGTACATGGCGGCGGTCAAACGCGCAGACTGGGGATCGGCCGCATGCCACGAGGCAGATCGGACACATGGGTCAGGCAGTGAGTGGGTCCAAGGGACCTAGCCTCCGCTTCAGAATTGCCGGCGGGGTTCTGGCCGGGCTGGTCGTTCTCTTCTCGTTCTTCGGTTTCCTCGCCATCCGGACGATCAACCTGAGCGTCGACATCGCGTTGGAGGATCGCCTCCGCCTGGCGCAGATCAGCGCCGCGTCCGTCGATGAGCTCCTGGAGCACACCGCTGGACAGCTCGAGCGGGCGGCCGCATTCGTGAGAGCCGGACCGATCGAGGGCGAGGAAGGGCGAGCTGAAGTGGCTCATGAGCTGCTCAGCGAGTTCAGCCGGGTCGTGCGCCTGAGCCCGGAGGCCCGCGTGCTGTGGATCGTGCCGCCGCGGACCGACGACGTCGGCTGGGCCTTCGCTGACGATGAGGCGGTCCGTGCGGCGGTCGGTCGGACTGAAACCAGTATCGTTGTGCCGGCACCGGGGAGCCTGGCGGATGGCCTGATCGCGATCCTGGTCACCCCGCTCGACCGGAGGGACCGCTCCGCCGGCTTCCTGGCCGGGGAGCTCCGCGCGTCGCACGCCGACGTCAACCTCCTCTCGCTCCCGGGGAGCGCGGGCTCGGTTCACTCCGAGATCGTCGATGCGGCCGGCTACATCGTCTTCGAGTCCGACGGCGGAGAACCAACTCGCCTGGACGAGCACGCCGACGTCCTCGCCTCGATGATCGCCAGCGGACGGTCCGGGACGACGATCCACCGCCCCGAGGGCGGCGCCGACCATGTCGTCGCCTACTACCCCTTTCGATCGCGCCCGGGTGGTCTCGTGATCGAGCAGACCGAAGACGCCGCGCTCGCGATCCCCCTGGAGATGCAGCGGATGATGCTCGTCTACGGCATTGGCGCGCTCCTGATCGCCTCGGTGGCTGCCTGGCTCCACGCCCACTCGGTCGTCCGGCCGATCCGGCATCTGACCGGGGAAGCCGCACGAATGGCCTCCGGCGACCTGGACAACCCGATCACCGTCTCCCGTGACGACGAGATCGGGGAGCTGGCGATGCGCTTCGATGAGATGCGCGTCAAGCTGAAGGCCTCCCACGATGCGAGCGCCCACTGGACGGAGGAGCTCGAGGACCGCGTCCGCGAGCGGACGCGCGAGGTGGAGCACAAGAACCTCGAACTCAATGTCCTGAGCCAAACCCGGCGCCAACTCCTGGCCAAGACGATCTCCGCCC
>JBDSJV010000160.1:0-3507 GCA_039917225.1 Candidatus Limnocylindrales bacterium | reverse complement strand
ACCCGCCGCGCGATGACCCAGAGGGCGCGTCGCCGCTGTCGCGTGCCAGCCGGCGCGAAATGCAGCAGGCAGCCGGAGCCTGGTGGCCCAGCGTGATGCTGCCGAGCCCGGATGCGGATCCGGACGTAGCCGCTGGCGGATACGGGTTCGGCCTGTTCGTCGCGGACCACATTCGATGGGGCCGGCTGGTGACCCATGGCGGCGGTTATCCGGGGTTCGGTTCCAATATGCGTTGGCAGCCGTCGTCGGGGCTCGGCGTGATCGTCCTCGCCAACCATCGCTACGCGCCAAGCACCCCGCTGGCCCGCGAACTCATGACGTCGCTGCTCGAGGCGAGCGTGTTTCCCCCTCGGCCCATCAGGCCCGCGGCCGCTCTTGCTTCAGCCCGCGCGGACATCGACCGCCTGCTGGCGGCCTGGGATGATGAGCTGGCCGGGCGGCTCTTCGCCATGAATGTCGAGCTGGACGATCCACTCGCTCACCGACGGGACGCCCTGGAGAAGGTACGGGAGATCCACGGCGTACTCCGGTCAGACCCAGAAATGCCGGAGCAGGCGGAGACCCCGCTCCATGTCTCGTGGTGGCTGTCCGACGAGCGAGGCGGCCGCGTGCAGGTCGAGATCCGACTATCGCCCGAGCCCACCGCCCCGGTGCAGACGCTCAACATCGTCTCGGTGCCGGCACCGAGCGGCCAACTCGCGATCGCGGCGGGCGAGATCGTCGCCGGGATCAACGTTCCCGTAGCCGCCCTCCCAGCTGGACTCGCGATCGGCCCGGATGTGGATCAGGATGGGTTGGCGCGGGTCATGCGGATCGTGGCTGCCAGGTTCGCGCCGGTGACGCTCGGTCCGGTCGTCGGCGGTGACGGAGAGGCGTCGGCGACGTGGTGGCTTCGGAGCGAGCGCGGAGAACTCGAACTGGCCGTCACGATGAACGCCGATGGGGCGATCACGGCCCTGTCTCTCGTCCAGCGGGCGCCCACGGTGCCGCGCCACGGCGACTGACATCGCGCGGGTCCGACGGCTCAGCGGGTTTCGAATGACCGCTTCGAGAGGCCGAACGCGTAGCCCTCGATCGCAAAGAGTGGGGCATCCTCCGGTCGAGCGGTTGCTCCCAGGGTCACGAAGAGCGGCGCGAAATGCTCGACCGTCGGGTGCGCGTACGGCATGCCGGGCGCCTTTTCGCGAAACGCGAAGAGGGTGTCGAGGTCGCCGCGCACCAGGGCTTCGCGGGCCCACTCGTCAAAGTCGATGGACCACTGGGGCGCGCCGGGCTTGCCCATGAAGTACTCGCGGATGTACGGCAGGCCGTGGGTGAGGAACCCGCTTCCCACGATCAGGACGCCCTCATCGCGCAGCGGCGCCAGCCGGCGGCCGACATCGAAGAGATGGGCAGGGTCGAGGTCCGGCATGGACATTTGGAGGACCGGGATGTCCGCCTCGGGGTACATGGCCTTCAGCGGAACCCATGCACCGTGGTCGAGGCCGCGCGTCTCCCGCTCCAGGACCGGTTCGGTTGCCGGCATGAGGCCCTTGATCCTGGCGGCAAGATCGGGCGCGCTGGGCGCGTCGTACGTCATCTCGTAGAAGTGCTGCGGGAAACCGTAGAAGTCATAGACCAGTGGCACCCGCCTGGTGGCACTGAGGGCAAGCGGGGCGGTCTGCCAGTGCGCGCTGACGATCAGGATGGATGCCGGGCGCGGCAGGGAACCGGCCCAGCCATTGAGCTGGCTCATCCATCCCTCGTCCTCGAGGAGCGGAGGGGCGCCGTGGCCGAGGTAGAGCGCCGGCATGGTGGTCGCTCGCGCGCGATCGGTGGTCTGCGTCTGATTCAAATCGTTCATGTAGCGGGGATCTCGTGGCGTGATGGTTGCGCACGCAACTGTAGGGCACCATGGCGACCGGCGCTCATCAAGGCCAGGCGCGGGGCTCGGGTACGCTTCCCGGGATGACTACTGTCACGCGGCTCTCGATCGCGCCTGTCCGGAGCCTGGCCCTCGAACATCCGACCGAGATCGAACTGACACCGCGCGGCGTGGCCGAGGACCGCCGCTTCTACCTCATCGACGAGCGCGACCACCTCGTGGATCGGATCGTGGCTGGTCGCCTGGTTCAGGCCTCGGCGCACACCGATCCGGCTGCCGAGACATTGCGAGTGACGCTGCCCGACGGAACGGTGATCGAGGATGATGTCCGGCTGGGCGAGGGTCTCGAAACACCGCTCCACGGACGGACGGCGGCGGGTCATGTGGTCATCGGGCCGTGGGCGGAGGCGCTGGCGCCGCTGGCGGGATGCCCGGTCCGGTTGATGCGAACCGACCGGATCGGCGGAACTCGGAGCGCCAATCCAGCCTCGATCATCAGTCAGGGTTCAGTTGCGGAGCTTGCCCGTCAGCTCGGCGTCCCGTCGGTGGATGCGCGCCGTTTCCGGATGCTCATCGAACTCGATGGGTCGGTCCCGCACCACGAGGATGACTGGATCGATCGACGGATCGCCCTCGGCGAGACGATCCTCCGGGCCACCGAGCGTGACGCTCGCTGCGCCATCACGACCCAGGACCCAGATACCGGTGAGCGCGATCTGGACACGCTCCGCACGATCCTGCGCTATCGCGGGCCGCTGCCCGACCGCCATGGCGCCCCGAAGGCGATGCTTGGCGTCCTGGCCCAGGTGGAGCAGCCCGGTCGCGTCCGGCTTGGGGACGAGGTCCGGCTTCTCGACTGACGCGAGTGTGCGACACCGGCCATTCGTCGGCGGCTCGAACCATCCGGGGGCGCCAGGACCGAGGTCTCGCGCAGTGCGAAGAGCCGAGCGGCCTTTGCCGCGCCACCGGGCAGATGACGGGCCGTCATGATTTTGCGGGCCGCGCGTTGAAACTCACGTTGCGCCCGCGGTGTCTCTGCGGCCCTCTGGGTCGCGCCACGTGAAGCGTGAGGGAGTTGCAATGACCACAGACGAGACCGACCAGACGGTCGTCACCCAGGAAGCCACCCCAGCGGTAAACCAGGGGGCGCCAGCGAGCCAGCAGACCGTGCGGACGGACAGCCGCCACACCACCACGACCGGGCCGGCGGGAGCCGAGCTCACTCGCCGCATCGTGGTCCTCGCATTCGGGCTGATCCAACTCGTAATCGGACTGCGCTTCGTCCTGCTCCTGCTCGATGCCCGCGAAGCCAACGGCCTCGTGTCGGGCATCCTGAACATCAGCCAGCTCTTCGTGGCGCCGTTCGAGGGGATCCTCAAGACGGACGCCCTACATGCCTCGGGCTCGACCTTCGACGTCACAGCCATCGTGGCCTTGGTCGGCTGGACGATCATCGAACTCGTCGTGCTCTGGGCCGTGGGGATCTTCCGCCGCGATCGCGCCTGATCATTCCACGTGGCCGCCGTCGCGGTCCTCGGGCTGGCCGAGCCTTGCCAGCACACCGCGCCGGCCAATGCGGACCGGCACCCAGTAGGAGCGAACTCGATGGGTTTCATCGCATGGATCGTGGTCGGCGCCATCGC
>JBDSJV010000159.1:0-2900 GCA_039917225.1 Candidatus Limnocylindrales bacterium | reverse complement strand
AAGCCTGGATCCGGGCGGCGCTCGGAGCCGCGGCCAGCGGAACCGACCTCCCGTTCGCGACGATCGACCTGGCCAGTGGCAGGGCCGTCGGGAGCACTCGGTTCATGTCGATCGTCCCGGACCATCGTCGCCTGGAGATCGGCTGGACCTGGCTCGGTACGGCGTACCAGCGGACCGGCGCGAACCGGGAGGCGAAGCTGCTCCAGCTTGGCCACGCATTCGAGGTCCTGGGGGCGAACCGCGTCGAGTTCAAGACCGATGCGCGCAACGAGAAGTCGCGTCGGGCGCTGCTTGGGATCGGGGCGACCTTCGAAGGCGTCTTTCGCGGCCACATGATCATGCCGACCGGACCGCTCCGCGATTCGGCGTTCTACAGCGTGCTCGCCGACGAGTGGCCCGAGGTGAAGGCTCGCCTCGAGACGGCCACTCGCCGCGACTGAGCGCCCGTACGGCCGGAGCCGTCGCTCGACGTCATCTGCGATGATCGTGCCAACGGGCCGCTATCGGTCCGTGACTGGAATGCGGGAGGCACGCCGTGATCGATCTGCTCGTCAAGGTGCTCATCAACGCGGCCGGCGTGTGGGCCGCGATCCAGCTGGTGCCCCAGATCAAGTTCGACTTCGGCGACGACTGGTGGAAGTTGCTCGCCGTGGCCCTCATCCTCGCGCTGGTCAACAGCTACCTCAAGCCGATCCTGCGGATGCTGTCCTTGCCGATCACCCTCATGACGATGGGCGTCTTCGCCTTCGTCCTCAACGCCGTCCTGCTGCTCCTCGTGAGCTTCGTCTCGTCGCAGCTCGGCCTTGGCTTCACGATCGGCGGATTCCCGCCGGACTTCACGTCCGATTCGTTCGTCGGCGCGTTGCTCGGATCGTTGGTCATCAGCGTCGTGGCAACTCTTCTCGGGATGCTCAACGCGGGTCGCAGGTTCGCCATCTAGGGAGCATCCAGCGATGCTGAACCGCCGCGTCGCGATCGCCGTCGGGCTTGCGCTGGCCTTCCTGCTCCCGCTGACCCCCGCGCTGGCGGCCTTTCCTGTCGCTCCGGGCCCGCCCTTCCCGGACCCGACGATCGACCGCGCGGTCTACGACTACGCCGGCGTCTTCCGGCCCTCGACCATCGCGACACTCGAGGCGACGATCGACGCCATCGAGGCACGGACCGGCGCAGAGGTCGTCGTCTACACCCAGGTCTGGCCGTACAAGATCGATGAAGCCACCTCCGATTCGAATGCCGCGGCCCTGATGGATCAATGGGGCATCGGCCGCCGCGGGTTCGACGACGGGCTGGTGATCCTGTTCGACCTTGATCCGTCGCTCGTCCACGGTCAGGTTCGCCTGTTCGCAGGCGCCGGATTCCGCTCGACGTTCCTCACGGACGGCGAGCGCCAGCAGATCTTCGACGAGGAGATGTTGCCGCGGCTCCTCGACGGCGACCTCGACGGCGCCGCCCTGGCGGCCATGGATCGCGTGGATGCGTCCGCGACCCCCGAACATGCCGCTCGCCTGGAGACGGCGCGCCAGCTCAACGCCGTCGTCGGCATCGTGGGTGGGGCACTCGCGCTGTTCGGTCTGGCGGGCTGGGCATTCTTCCATTGGCTTCGCTACGGCCGCGATCCCGTCTATCTCGATTCCGACTCGATCCTGGTGCCCGCACCGCCGGCCGGCATGACCGCCGCGATCGGCACGCTCGTGATGGACGGGAAGGCCTCGCGACGGTCACTCACAACCGCCCTGATGGATCTCGCCAGCCGTGGCGGGGTGGCGTTCCGCGAGGAGCAGGGCTTCCTGGGACTCGGCGGACGGAAACTGACGATCGATGTCGGTGAGCGCGCCGAGCGGGAGGCGATGGACGACCTCGCGGCGGCTTCCGCCGATGCGGCGCCGATTCTCGCGAACACCCTCCGGCCCCGGACGACGAGCGCTGGCGATCGCGAGGCGATCGCTCATGCCGGCGATCGCGAATCGATCGCTCGTGCCCGCCTCGCCCTCGCCTCTCGACGACCGCTGAGCAGCGCCGAAACGTTCCTGCTGGACCGACTCGGCTCGCTGGCGTCCAACGGGACCATCGACGCAGACGCCGTCCCGAAGCTCGCGGCGGATATCCCGAAGTTCCAGCAGCAACTGGAGGACAACGCCGTCGTCGCCGGCTGGTTCGGGCGGCGTCCGTCGTCGGTGGTTGCCCGCTGGCGGGTGATCGGGTTAGCTGAGCTGATCGCGGGCGGTGTCTCGCTCTGGGCCGGTTTCAGCCTGCCCGCCAGCGGGCTCACGCTGGTCGGTGGTGCCTTGATCGCCGCCGGCCTCCTGACGCTGGTGCTGGCTTCCGCGATGCCGGCCCGGACCATGGCGGGCGCCATGTCGCGCGCCTGGCTGTTCGCCTACCGGAGGACCCTGGCAAAGACGATGGAGCGGGCACGCTCGATGGACCAGGTCGTCAGGGAAGCCGGCCTGAGCTGGCTCGAAACCCCCGATCAGGCCGTGGTCTGGTCCGTCGCGCTCGGCCTCGCTGACCAGGTCGAGGACGTGCTCGGTCGAACCATGGCGGACTCGCAGGCAGCCGGGACCCAGGTCGGGTTCCTGCCGACCTGGTACCGGGGCCAGGACGGGACCAGCCTGTCTTCTGCCGCCTCACGCGGCTTCGCCGGAGCCGGCGGGCTGTTCTCGTCGTCGGGCATGCCCGATATCGGCGGGATGTTCTCCACGCTTGGGACCATCGGGAGCGCACCGTCGTCCGGCGGTTCGGGTGGCGGTGGCGGCTTCAGCGGCGGGGGCTCTGGCGGTGGCGGCGGATCCGGGGGCGGGTTCTAGCGGCGCCGGGCGGTCACGAGTCTGCCCCCGTACACTGCCCGCATGGGTGCAGTCGACACGATGGAAGTCTTCTTCGAAAAGCTCAATGACGGC
>JBDSJV010000158.1:0-3447 GCA_039917225.1 Candidatus Limnocylindrales bacterium | reverse complement strand
CCGGTCGCGCGACGCAATCCGCAGTTCAGCAGCGCTGCGGCCCCCAGCCGGGCCGAGGTGCCGATGAGTTCAATCCCGGGCGTGAGGGACGCGAGTGACGCCCACAGGTCGGGTGCCGGATCCTCGACCACGACTACGATCTGCAGGTCCGGAGCGTGATGGTGCGCGAGGTCCGCGACCGCTTGCCCCACCAGATCGACATTGGCACCCGTGGCGACCAGCACGACCGTCATCGCCGCCGATGAAGCCTCATCGAGCCGGCTCGGGACCGCCGTCGAATGGCCGTACAGGATCTGCCCGGCCTCGACCCGATCCGCCGGCACGGCCGGCTCGAGCCGGAAATCGACACCCGAGTCGATGACCCGCCAGCCGGCTGCTTCGATCTGGTCGCGAAGCTGGTCGGCGAGGGCCCAGTCACGAGCTGCTCGCGCGGCCGAGCGGCCGTGAGCCGCGTCGAGGACCGATTGTGGAACGTAGGGCCGGGTCGCGATGTCGATCTCCCGCGCGGAATGGACTCGCCCGGTGGTGGCTGGAATGCCGCCACGGAGCTGCCCCTTCAGTATCGCCGCACGGGCTGACGCCGTCAGGCGATGACGAGTCGATCCCGCCCGGCCGATTTGGCCTCGTAGAGTGCCGCATCGGCCGCGGCGATCAGGGCATCGGGGCTGTTAGCCATTACGCGTCGGCGAGACGCTTGTAGC
Organism: Candidatus Limnocylindrales bacterium; assembly: GCA_039917225.1. Classification (GTDB taxonomy): domain Bacteria; phylum Chloroflexota; class Limnocylindria; order Limnocylindrales; family CSP1-4; genus UBA5189. The sequence continues at coordinate 2,746 of JBDSJV010000158.1, read as the reverse complement.
GGATCCGATGCGGCTGGTCGGCGGCCGTGCCGAGCTCCTTGTGGCGGAAGGCCTCGTAGTCGCTGACGTTGCCCTCGAACCAGCGGACCTGGCTGTCCCCCTCGAAGGCCAGGACGTGGGTCGCGATCCGGTCGAGGAACCAGCGGTCGTGGCTGATGACCACGACACCACCAGGGAACGACTCGAGGCCGGCCTCGAGCGCTCGCAGCGTGTCCACGTCGAGATCGTTGGTCGGCTCGTCCAGGAGCAGGACGTTGCCGCCGGTCTGGAGCAGCTTGGCAAGGTGCACCCGGTTGCGCTCCCCTCCCGACAGCGCGCCGACGAGCTTCTGCTGGTCCGTGCCGCGGAAGTTGAAGCTGGAGACATAGGCGCGGGCCGGGATCTCACGCGATCCGACCTTGACCACCTCGACGCCGTCGGTGATCTCCTGGAAGACCGTGAGGTCGCCCCGCAGATCGTCGCGGCTCTGGTCGACGTAGCTCAGCTGGACCGTCTCCCCGATCTGGATCGACCCGGCATCGGGTCCCTCCTGGCCAACGAGCATCCGGAACAGCGTGGTCTTGCCTGCACCGTTGGGCCCGATGATCCCGACGATCCCCGCCCGTGGCAGAGAGAACGTCAGGTCCTCGAGCAGCAGCTTGTCGCCATATCCCTTGCGCAGGTTCCTGACCTCGATGACCGTGTCGCCGAGCCGGGGTCCGGGCGGGATCGCGATCTCGAGCTCACGCGCGCTCCCCTTGTCGTCCTGCGCCTCAGCGAGGAGCTGGTCGTAGGCGCTGAGGCGCGCCTTGCCTTTCGCCTGGCGAGCCCTCGGAGACAGTCGCACCCAGTCGAGCTCGCGAGCAAGGGTCCGCTGCCGCGCGTCGACCGTCTTCGACTCGTGGGCCATGCGCTCCAGCTTCTGCTCCAGCCAGCTCGAGTAGTTGCCCGAGAACGGAATGCCCCGGCCGCGGTCCAGTTCCAGGATCCACTGCGCGACGTTGTCCAGGAAGTAGCGATCGTGGGTGATCGCGACCACGGTGCCCGCGTACTCCTGGAGGAAGCGCTCGAGCCATTCGACGGACTCTGTGTCGAGGTGGTTCGTGGGTTCATCGAGCAGTAACAGGTCCGGATGCTCGAGGAGCAGCCGGCACAGGGCCACGCGTCGCTTCTCGCCGCCGGACAGGATCGTGACGTCGGCATCGTCGGGCGGGCAGCGGAGCGCATCCATCGCGATGTCGACGTTGCGTTCCAGGTTCCAGGCATCCGCGGCGTTGATCCGGTCCTCGAGCGCTGACTGCTCGAGCCCGATGGCCTCGTAGTCGGGATCTGGATCGGCCCACTTCGCCATGACGGCGTGGTACTTGTCCAGGAGGTCCTGGACCGGCCGGACGCCATCGAGCACGTTGCCCTTCACGTCCTTTGCGGGATCGAGCTGCGGCTCCTGGCTCAGATACCCCACGGTGAAGCCAGGCGTCAGTCGCGCTTCGCCGGTGAAGCCGTCATCGAGTCCGGCCATGATCCGAAGGAGGCTCGATTTCCCCGCGCCATTCGCCCCGATGACGCCGATCTTGGCGCCCGGGTAGAAGGACAGCGAGATGTTCTCGAGCACGGTCCGATCTGGCGGATAGTGCCGGGCGAGCCGATACGACGTGTAGATGAATTCGTGAGCCATGGGTGCCTAAGGGTAACGACTACGGGCGCCACTGGCCCTGCGACTATTCGGCGAGGAGGGTGTCCAGTCCACGGGTCAGCCCAACGCGTCCGATCACCCGCCGAATGGCGAGGAGCGTTCCGGCGACGTAGGGCTCGGCCGACGTTCCCGCATCGTGCCGGATCGTGAGGCGTTCGTCCGGGAGCCCAAAGACGGCTTCGGTCGAGAGCGAGTAGCCCGGGAGTCGCAGCGAGTGGACCCGGACGGAGCCGACTTCGGCGCCACGGGCCGCGCGGTTCACGGAGTCGACGTCCGGTGCCACGGGGGTCGATGCAGCTCCGGCGCCGGCGAGTCGTTCCGCCATCTCGCACGCGGTCCCACTCGGGGCGTCTGGTTTCGCGGAGTCTGCGTAGTCGATGATCTCGACCTGCGGAAGGTGCCTGGCGACGAACAACGCCGCCGCCTGGGCCATGGCGGCCGTGATGGAGAAGTTGCCAGCCGAAATGACACCGACGCGATGCTCCCTCGCGAGCGCGTCGATCTCCGCGAAGTCGGCCGCACTGAGGCCCGATGATCCAACGACCACCGAAACGCCGAGATTGACGGCCGCCTTGACGTTGCCCCCGACGGCCGCGTGCGACGTGTAGTCGACCATGACGTCGACACCGTCGGCAAGTGCCTCTGTCACCGTCGCCGACACGCGGATCCCGAGTGGAGAGCCACCGAGCGCAAGACCGAGATCGGACCCCGCGGCGGACCGTGCCACCGCGGATACGAGCTGCATATCCTCAGCCGCGAGGACGCCTGCGGTCAGTGCCCGGCCGGCCCATCCCGTGGCACCCGCGATACACACCCTGATCACGCTTCGGGATCTCCTCTCGACCGAAGGGAACCGCGGTGCATCCACGATGAGCGCGAAACCGGCGATCGCGGCCACGATCGGTCCGGAGACACGCGACATCCTTGGCGGTGCCCACGCTACTCGTTCGGTCGGTGGAGTGTAGACGCACCAAACGCGCATTGCCCGGTACGATCCGTGAATGCAACGTGCCCGCGTTCGATCGGCAGTCGACATCGTCGTCAGCCCACTCCAGGACTTCATCAGGACGGAGA
>JBDSJV010000157.1:0-3011 GCA_039917225.1 Candidatus Limnocylindrales bacterium | reverse complement strand
TTCATCTACGACGTCTGGGGCGACACAGTGAACATGGCGAGCCGGATGGAGTCCCTCGGCGCCGCAGGGCGCATCCAGGTGACGCACACCGTGCGCGATCGACTGGGAGATGCGTTCGAGTTCGAGTCGCGCGGCCTCATCGAGGTCAAGGGCAAGGGGCCCACGGCAACGTACTTCCTGACCGGCCGCCCGGCACCCTCGAGGGCGACTGCCCAGAACGTGCACCGCGCTCCGACGCCGACGGCCTAGCGAACTCCAGCCAGCGGCCGGCGACGGCGCCGAAGCAGCCCCGTCCGCGGACCCAGCAAGAGCGCCGCCAGGAACGTGGCGGTCTCGACCAGGACGATCAGCGCGGCGCTCGCCGTGTTCGTCCAGTAGCTGATGTAGAGCCCGACGACCGGGGCGACGATTCCGATCGCGGCTGCCACGAGCAGGAGGCGCGAGAACCGGGCGGTCACCAGCTGGGCGGTCGCCGCCGGTGTCACGAGCATGGCGACCACCAGGATGATCCCCACGGCCTGCAAGCTGATCACGATCGTCATGGCAATGAGCCCGAGGAAGAGGTACTCCAGCGCGACAACGGGCAGGCCGGATGCCCCCGCGCCGAGCGGATCGAAGGTCGAGTACAGGAGCTCCTTCCAGAAGGCGCCCACGATCAGCAGCACGATGAGCCCCAGGATCACCAGCGCGATCAGGTCGGTCGAACTTGTGCCCAGCACGTCGCCGAACAGGAAGCCGAACAGGTCGCCGACGTAATTCGGGATCGTGCTGAAGAGGAAGACACCGAACGCGAACATACCTGCGAACAGGACGCCGATCGTGGTGTCGCCGCGGAGCTTGCCGCGCCGCGTGATCCAGCCGATGGCCAGGGAGGTCCCGACGGCCGCGATCGTTGCACCGATGTAGAACGGCGCGCCGAGCAGGTACGCGGCCACCACGCCGGGGAAGGCCGCGTGGCTGAGGGCATCGCCCATGAACGCCAGTCCGCGCAGCACCATGAACGCGCCGATCACGGCGCAGACGAGCCCGACGATGGCCGACGCGCCGAGGGCGCGAAGGAAGAACTCATACGCCAGCGGATCGCTGAGGAACGTCATGACCGCCCGCCTGGCACGTCGGCGGCATCGTCGTGGTGATGAATCTCGCCACCGGGGGCCTCGTCGTGGTGGTGGGCGTCATCGATGAGCGCGACCCGATCTCCGACGAACAAGAGATGCCCACCGTAGGTTCGGAGGAGGACGTCCGTGTCCATGACCAGGCTCGCATCGCCCTGGGCGACGATCGTCCGGTTGACGGCGACGATCGACCGAAAATGCTGAGCGGCCGAAGCCAGGTCGTGGGTGCTCGCGATCACCGTCTTGCCGGCTCGCGACTCGCGGTCGAGGATCTGCATCAGGTCCTCCTGCGTGGCCGCATCCACGCCCGTGACGGGCTCGTCGAGCAAGTAGAGCTCTGGTTCCGAGGCGAGCGCACGGGCCAGGAACACGCGGCGACGCTGGCCACCCGACAGGGCACCGATCTGACGGCGGGCGAAATCGGACATACCCACCTGATCGAGGGCGCCTGCAACCGCGGCGTGATCCCGGGAGCCCGGGCGCCTGACTGGCCCGAGTCGCGGATAGCGACCCATCATCACCACATCGGCCGCACAGACGGGGAAGCTCCAGTCCACCGCCTCTGCCTGGGGCACGTAGGCGACCGATCGGGCGTGCGCTCCGGGCAGATCGCCGAGGACCACGATCTCGCCCGCCCACGGTCGCAGCAGGCCCGCGATCAGCTTCAGGAGCGTGCTCTTGCCGCCGCCATTCGGGCCGACGACCGCGGTGAGCGCGCCCGTCTCCAGCTCGAGATTCACCGCCTCGAGAACCGGCCGGTCATCGTACCCGACGCTCACGTCCTGCAGATGGATGCTGGCCGTCATCGAAGTGCTCCAACGATCTGCTCGACGTCCCAGCGGATCATCGCCTCGTAGGTGGTGATCGGATCGTCGCCGAGCGTGTCGTTGTACAGATTAGAGACCACGACCGCACCGGTCTCGCGCGCGATCTGATCGATCAGCGCGGTCGGGAACTGGTCCTCGCTGAAGATGGCGCGGACACCCGTCCGCCGAATGGCGTCGATGAGTGCGGCAATCTCTCCGGCACTCGGGTCCTGGCCTGGCGCCACGACCGCGACGCCCACCACTTTGAGCCCGTAGGCCCGCGCAAAGTACGGCAGGGCATCGTGGAAGGTCACGAGCTGCCGGTTGGCGGGCGGGATCGTCTCGATCTGACCTCGCACCCAGGCATCGAGATCCGCAAGGGTGCGCGCATACGCCGAGGCGGACGCGTCGATGTCGGGTGCGTGCGCGGGATCTGCCTCCTTGAGCGCTGCGGCGATTCGCTCCGCGTAGAGGGCGGCATTGGCGACATCCATCCAGAGGTGCGGGTTCTGGGTCGTAGGCGAATCGCCGGGGAGCAGCGTGACACCTTGGAGTTCCTCACCGAGCTTCACCACCGGGGCGCCGTTGGAGGCGGACTGAATGGTCTTCTCGAGCCAGTCGTCAATCCCCAGCCCGTTCATGAAGAAGAGCTGCGCGGCCGCGACAGCGCGCAGATCCGCGGGGGTGGGCTGATAGGTGTGGACGTCGGCGCCGCGGGGCACGAGGCTCGTGACGGAGACCTGAGATCCCCCCACGTTACGGATGAGGTCGGCGAAGACCGACGAAGTCGTTACGACCTGAGTCTGCGCGTCCGAAGCCGGGCTGGCGGGCGCCGTGGTTGCACCTGGGCCGCAAGCGGCGACCAGCATGGCGAAGGGCAGGAGCAGTCGGAGGCCGCGCATTGCCCGCCCAATACTGAGACTGAGTCGCAGTTGGTGTCAAGGGTTCCAGCGACGGCCGGTCGCGTGGCGAGTGCTCGGGCCCGCGGGCCGAAGGCCGAGTGGGCCGGAGGATCCAGCCCCTCGTATCGCCCCCATTGATGCAACCGGGGGAAGCCAGGCCACAAGCCAGCCTCGCGACGGCCGGCGGC
>JBDSJV010000156.1:0-7529 GCA_039917225.1 Candidatus Limnocylindrales bacterium | reverse complement strand
CGAAGCGTGGTCGTCTTGCCGCAACCCGACGGCCCGAGGAAGCTGACGAATTCGCCTGCCTCGGCCTTGAGGTTGAAGTCCTCGACGGCCACCGTCGTGCCGAAGTGCTTCTGAATGCCGGTCAGTTCGAGAAAGCTCATCGCGGGGAGACTCCTGGGACTAGTGGGCGCCGCCGATCTGGACCTGTTCACGGCTGCTGCGGCCGATGAAGGCGATGACGAGCATCGCCACCCAGGTCAGGCCGAAGCTGATGAGGGAGACAGCTGCGGGCTCAAAGGCCTTGTTCTGCCCGAGGAGGGAGAGGTAGACCCCGAACTGGTTGTTGCGCGCTAGGAAGCTGGCGATCGTGTACTCGCCGATGACGATGGCAAAGGTCAGAAACGCACCCGACAGCAGAGCCGTGCGGAGATTGGGCAGGATGACCTGGACGATGATCCGCGGCCAGCCGGCGCCCAGGCTCTGGGCCGCCTCGGTCAGGCTGCGGACGTCGATGGAGGCCAGGCCGGTATCCACCGCGCGGTACATGTACGGGAAGGACAGGACCACGTAGGCGGCCACCAGCAGCGCATCGGAGCCGAATTCCGTCCGGGTGAACACGAATGGCTTGGCGCTGTAGACGCGAATGATCCCGAATACCAGGATGACCGCGGGAATGATGAACGGCATCAGGGTCACGAATTCCACTGCCGTCCGAAGGTGGGGGACCTTCAGTCGAACCCAGAACGCCGTGGGAACGATGATCGCCAGCGAGGCGACGATCGTGATGATCGCCACCGTGAAGGAGTACAGGAGGCTGCCTGAGAACTTGGGGTCGTTGAGGACGTTCTCGTAGGCCAGTGTCGTGGGCGTCGGGCGCAGCGAGAACATTAGCGTCGCCACCAGCGGGACGATGAAATACAAGACCCCGGCAATCAGGATCGCCCAGGCCACGAGCGAGCCGCCCAGGCGCCGGCGCTTCGCGGGGATCGCCTGCATCGGTGCTGCCGTCTGGCTCATGACCGGAGCCACCTCTCGGAGCGCCGCTGCAGCCACGTGTAGGCCGTGATGACAACCGACATGACGATGACCATGCCCATCGCCATGGCATAGCCCAGGCCGGGGTTGTGGAGCACGTCGCCGCGGATCTGTCGCCCGATGGCGATGGTCGCGATCTCGATCGTGCCGCCGGTCAGCTGGAACGCAGTCGCCTGGGCACCGAACGAATTGCCGAACAGCAGGATCATCGTGCCGAGGATGGATGGCGTCAGGATCGGAAGCGCCACGTGGCGCCAGTACTGGAACGCCGATGCACCCAGGTTCTCGGCAGCCTCACGCCACTCGCTGCGAAGGCCGTCGAGGGCGGGCGCGATGATCAGGACCATCAGCGGGAACTGGAAGTAGAAGTAGACGATCTCGATGCCGGTCTTGCTGTACAGCGTGAACCCGAGATCCTGCCGGAGACTCAGTCCGAAGGTATCCATCAGGAACTTCGTGACGAGCCCGAGGTTGCCGAGGGTGAATACGAAAGCGAGGGCGAGCGGGACGCCGGCGAAGTTCGAGGCGACGCCGGAGAAGGTCATCAGCGCCGACCGGATCCAGGATGGGAGGCCGCCCATGATCACGGCCCAGGCGAGCAGGAAGCCGAAGAACCCACCGCCGAGCGCAGTGACCAGGCTGATCTCGATGCTGTTGGCGAACGCGACCGGGATCGTGCCGGTGTTGAGATCGACGAAGTTCTGGAGGGTGAGATTGCCGGCCGTGTCCTGGAAGCTGCCGATGACGAGGAACCCGAGTGGCAAGGCCAGGGCCGCGAAGGCAAAGAGGAAGAATGGCACGACGCCGACCCACGCAAACGTGGGTCGGCGTCGCACGCGTTTGACGAGCATCGTCACGGCCGGGGGCCGGACATCAGGCTCGATCGTGACCGGTCGTTACTTGACGACCGCGCCGACGACGTTTGGCCACTCGGTGGTGATCAGCGCCTTGGCGGCGTTGAGCTGGTCAAGGCTTGGGAACACGGCACCGGCCACATCCGGCAGCTTGGCCAGCGCTTCGGCTGGGACTGCGTTGTTGGCGATGAGGTTCTCGTACCGGATCGGGTGGCAGTAGCCGTCCAGCCAGAGGTTCTGGCCCTCGTCGCTGTACAGGTACTCCATCCAGAGCTTGGCGGCGTTCGGGTGCGGCGCGTAGGCGCTGATTGCCTGAACGTAGACGCCTGCGAAGCGGCCGGACGTCGGCACCACGACCTTGATCTCGGGTCCGCCGGAGGCGGCTGAGGAATCACGGTTCGAGAGTGCGTTGTAGGTCCAGCGGATGGTGATCGGCGTCTCGCCGGAGGCGATGGTGCCCGGCTTCGCGATGACCGGAACGAAGTTGCCCTTCGCGTTCAGGTCCTTGAAGAAGTCGAGGCCCTTGGACGCGTCGTCGAGCGAGCCGCCGTTGGCAAGCGAAGCCGCGAAGACGGCCTGGATCGCCTGGTTGGAGGCAAGCGGGTCGCCCGCGAGGGCAACCTGGTTCGCGTACTCGGGCTTGAGCAGGTCGGACCAGTCGGCCGGGACGTTGGCCACCACTGCAGTGTTCACCTCGAAGGAGAGCACGCCGTAGTAGTCGCCGTACCAGTAGCCATCCGCGTCCTTGGCGCTATCCGGGATCGTGTCCCAGGTCGCCACCTTGTAGGGCTGGATGAGGCCATCGGCCTTGGCCGTCGGGCCGAAGGCGAGACCGACGTCGATGACATCGGGGGCCTGCGGGCCGGGGTTGTCCTTGTTCGCCTTGATTGCCTCGATTTCATCACCGGAGCCGGCGTTCGGATCGAGCTCGTTGACGGCAAGTCCGTACTTGGCCTTGAAGCCATCAATGACACCGCCGTAGTTGCACCAGTCATGGGGCAGGGCGATGGTGGTGAGAGTGCCCTCGGCCTTGGCGGCGTCGATTAGGGCCTGCATGGGATCGACCGCAGGGGCCTCCGACGCGGGTGCCGAGGCGGGAGCCTCGGTGGCGGGAGCCTGCGAGGCGGCGCCGCCACAGGCGGCGACGACGATTGCGAGAATCGCCCCACCAACCGCGAGGCGAGACATCGTGCGCGTTCTGATCAACTTCTCCTCCAGATACGTGATGCGCGACCGAGCGTCGCGCACTGAATGCGATTGCTGGTTACGGGACGGGTCCGCCCGTGCGACATGCCACCAACATCGAAGCTTGCGTCGGGGTTGGGGGTACGCGCGTGGTCGGGGATCGTCCAGCCCGAGCACATCGTCGGCGCACATAGTGGGTGCGCGGGCAACGTAGCGTCAAGCCTGAAGACGACCATCGATGTGGATATCTCCGGGCTCCGGTGGAATCGAGAACCGGCGACGGGATCCGTCGCCGGTTCTGTGCGGTGTGCGCTCAGTGAGGGGCTACGGGAGCCAGGCCTTCCAGACGGACTCGTTCTCGTCGACCCACTTCTTGGCGGCCTCTTCGGCCGTCATTCCCTGGTTGGTGATGTAGTCGGAGACGAGGTTCTGGTCGTCGTTGGTCCAGTTGAACTTCTTGATCATCGTCGCGGCGTCGCCGCCGTTCTCATTGAACTTCGTGGCGATGACCTTGTTGAGGTTGTAGCTGGGGTAGTCGCAGGCGACCTTCTCGAGGTCGGCATCGCAGCCGTCCGTATAGGCCGGCAGCTTGATCTGGGTCAGGCTCACCTGGGCATGGATCCAGTGCGGATCCCACCAGTAGAAGAGGAGCGGCTTCTGCTGGGCCTCGGACTGCTTGATCGCCTCCACCGTCGCGTTCTCGCTGCCGGAGAAGATGACCTTGAAGTTGAGGCCAAGGTTGGTCATCAGCGCCTCGTCGTACTGGACGTACGACGGGTCGGTGCCGAGGAACTGACCCTGGTCGCCCGACTCGGATGTCTTGAACATGTCGGCGTACTTGTTCAGGTTGTTCCAGTCGGTGATGTCTGGGTACTTGTCCACCATCCAGGTCGGCACGTACCAGCCGATGATCCCGATGTTGCCCGTCGGGCCGCCATCCATGGCGACCTTCTTCTCGTCGATGTAGATCTTCTCGAGATCCGGGTGCCCCCAGTTCTCGATGATCACGTCCACTTCGCCGGACTCGAAGCCCTGCCAGGAGACGTCCTCCTTGAGGTCCTTGAGGTTGACCGTGTAGCCCATCTTCTCGCGCAGGACGTACGCGGCGACGGCCGCGTCAGCCTCATATCCAACCCACGGGTTGACCGCGATGTTCACGGGAGCCTTGCTCGGGGTCGCTGCTCCGCCGCAGGCGGCGAAGGCGAGTGCGACCACGATCGCTCCCGCGGCCAGGCGGCCCATGTGTTTCGTCTTCACGCTTGCTCCTCCACTTCGCCGCCGCGGCTCCGAGCCTGCGGCGCCAACTTCCGACTCGATTGTCGATCGGCCAATGGTGCGCTCATGCGCGCGAGATTGCAGCCCCGCGCATGCGACCCGAATGCCAGCGGGCTCACCCGCCCGGCACCCTGGAGGCGCCACCCGGGAGCAAACTCTCGCGTTGGCCGGATCCGGCGCCCTGGGTGATCCGGTCGAGCATGATCCCGAGGGCCACGATGGCGATGCCTGCCGCCAGCCCCTCGCCGAAGAAGTCGCGCCGAGCGAAGCCGGCCACCACGTCGTAGCCCAGCGCACCGCCACCCACCAGGCCACCGACGACCACCATGGCCAGGACCAGGATGATCCCCTGGTTGGCGGCGACGAGGAGCGCGGGCCGCGCGAGCGGCAACTCCACCTTGAAGAGCAGTTGGCGCGGCGTCGTTCCGGCCGAGACGGCTGCCTCCCGGACCGGGGCTGACACGGTGCGAACACCAATCTCCACGAGCCGGATGACGGGCGGCACCGCATAGATGAGGGCGGCCACGATGCCGGTGAACCGCGTCGGTCCGAAGAGCGCCACGGCGGGCAGGAGGTAGACAAAGGCAGGCATCGTCTGGGCCGCATCCAGCAGGGGTCGCAGGACCATCGAGAAGCGATCGCTCCGGGCCGACAGGACCCCGAACAGGAGGCCCACGACGAGCGTCAGGATCGTGGCGACCATGACCGCGGTCAGCGTCTGCATCCCGTGCTCCCACATCTCGAACGTCGCCAGGATGCCCAGGCAGGCGGCCGTGATGATCGCGACCCGGGGCCCGCTGGCGAGCACGGCGATGCCGATGATGACGATTGCGACGAGCCACCACGGCGCCGAGGTGAGAACCGTCTGGATCGGATTGATCAGGCCGTAGGTCGTGACGTTCTTGATCCCCTCGGTGACGTCGTACAGGTTGAGAGCCACCCAGCCGACGATGTCGTTGATGGGGGTCCGGAACGAGAAGTGGAGGTCTTTGGGGAACAGGTCGCCCCCGAGAGCCAGGTTGCCCGCCGCGACCGCCGCCGCACAGATCCCGAGGGCGATGGCCGCCGCCGCCCGCCCGGTTCTCCCGAAGATGGCGATGGGGCCGCCGGGCTTGGCCGGGTCGAGGCGTTCACTGGCTTGCGTGGTGAGTCGATCCAGCATGATCGCCATGATCACGATCGCGAGACCGGCATCAAACGCCAGGCCGACGTCGTTGATCTGGAGGGCCTTGATGATGTTCTTGCCGAGGCCCGGGGCGTCGATCAGGGCGGTGATGACGACCATCGAGAGGGCCATCATGATCGTTTGGTTGATGCCGAGGATGATCGTCCGGCGTGCCATCGGCAGCTGCACCTTGGAAAGCAACTGGCGACTCGTGGAGCCGAGCGAAGTGGCCGCTTCCACGGACGCCGGCGCCACACTCCGGATCCCGAGGGCGGTGATCCGGATGGCCGGCGGAACGGCGTAGATCATCGTGACGATCGCGGCGGTGGCCGGCCCGATCAGGAAGAACAGCGTGAACGGGGCCAGGTAGGCGAAGGTCGGCATGATCTGCATCACGTCGAGGATCGGCCGCAGGGCATTCATGAAGCGGTCGGAGCGCCCCGCTGCGATCCCGAGCGGAATGCCGATCGCGAGCGAGATGACCACGGCGGCGAGGGTCAGTGCGAGCGTGTCCACGCTCCGCTCCCACAGTCCGAGGACACCGAAGGACAGGAAGCCCGTGGTCACGAGTGCAGCCAACCGCCACCGGCCGACCGCAAACCCGAGGATGGCACCGATCGCCGTCAGCCCCGGCCACGACAGGCCGTGGAGGATCAGCATGAAGACGTCGAAGAGAGCCGTGATGCCGCCCCGGACGCCGTTCACGAAGATCACCAGGATGATGTTCGAGTTGCGGTTGGCATCGACCCATTCGCGGATGTCGTTGATCCGCTGGAACATCGGCGCGTCGTTGTCGTGGGGGAGAGTGAACTGGCCGGCAAAGGCGACGTAGAGCGCGACCGCGACCACCGCGAGCAGCAGGGCCCAGACCTTGCGCGGGACCGGAGCCGTCAGGCGGCCGGCGGCGGTTGCCGCGCTCACCTCAGGAAGCCTCGCCGCCGACCGCCGTCAGGATCTGGACCCGGTCCACGACACCGAGCAGGTGTCCGCCTTCGGTGACCCGGATGGCCTTCTCGCTGCCGATGGCGGTCGGAACCGCGTCCTGGATGATCGTCTCCGCCGGGAGCTCCGGGCCGTCGGTGGCATCCTCGTCGCGGGCCGCGCGCATGATCCAGCGCAGGGTCAGGACGCTCGCGCGCGGCACGTCGCGGACGAAATCGCGGACGTATTGATCCGCCGGAGCGCCGACGAGGTCGGCCGGTCGCCCGGCCTGCACGATCTGCCCGTCACGCATGATCACGATGTGGTCGCCGAGCTTGAGCGCTTCCGCAAGGTCATGGGTGATGAAGACCATCGTCTTCCCGACCTCGTTGTGGAGCCGGATGACCTCGCTCTGCATGTCGCGGCGGATGAGTGGGTCGAGAGCGCTGAATGGCTCGTCGAAGAACATGACCTCGGGATCGCCGGCCAGCGCACGGGCGAGTCCGACTCGCTGCTGCTGGCCGCCGGACAGCTGGTCCGGATAGCTGTCCATGTGGGCAGTCAGTCCCACCAGCTCGCACATCTCCCGCGCCCGAGCGCGGCGGACGTCGCGCGACTCGCCACGCAGTTCCAGGCCGAAGGCCACGTTGTCGATGACCCGGCGATGCGGCAAGAGGCCGAAGTGCTGGAAGACCATCGAGAAGCGCCGCCGCCGCAGTTCCCGAAGACGGTCATCGTCGGCGGCCCGGATGTCCTCTCCATCGAGGAGGACCTGTCCCAGGGACGGTTCGATGAGGCGGGTCAGACAGCGGACCAGCGTTGACTTCCCGCTGCCCGACAGGCCCATCACGACGAACACCTCGCCCGGCATGACGTCGAACGAGACGTCGCGGACCGCGATCGTTGAGCCGGTCTGCAGACGGAACTCGGCGCTCGACAGCTCGAGGAGGGCGGAATCCGCGATCTTCGCCTCGGCCGGCCCGAAGACCTTCCAGAGTCCACGGACGGCGATGGTCGGATCGACGCCGTTCGTTCGGTCAGCCTGCGCGGTCGGCACGCGATCCACCTCAATCGGCACGGGACGCCCTCGCAGTGGGAGCGCCGGTCGGACCTCT
>JBDSJV010000155.1:0-3337 GCA_039917225.1 Candidatus Limnocylindrales bacterium | reverse complement strand
GGTCGACCTGCTGACCAGCCCCGGCCGCGGGCCGTCTGAGGCCGAGGCGCTCGTCGAATGGATGGAGGCGAACCAGGATGCCTGGCGACGCCCCTGATCCCGTCCTAGTTGAAGCCCGCCGTGCGTTGCTGGATGCGCTCGAGGCGCTCCGCCCCCACATGGATCGGATCGTCCTTGTCGGAGCTCAGGCGGTCTATCTGCACACCGACGAGGTCACCCTCGGTGTCGCCCTGTTCACGAAGGACGCCGACCTTGCACTGGTTCCGCCCCTCGGCGAAGAGCCCGAGATCGAGAAGGCGATGCGCGACGCCGGCTTCCGCCCGGGAAGCCAGCCCGGCATCTGGCTCGAAGAGAGCCGACAGGTTGACCTGCTCGTACCCGAGGGACTGGCGCCGATCGGCGGCCGGCGATCGGCTCAGCTCGAGGGGCATGGCAAGCGAGCCGCTCGGAAGGTACTCGGCCTCGAAGGCGCTGCGGTCGATAACGCGATCCGCGTGGTCCCTGCGCTCGACCCGGCAGATCACCGATCCGTCCGCCTACGTGTGGCGTCGCCCGCCGCGCTGCTCGTCGCCAAGCTGCACAAACTTGGGGAGCGCCAACAGGAGCCACGCGGCGACCGCTTATCGGACAAGGACGCGTTCGACATCTACCGGCTCCTGCAGCTGCCATCCGCGGACTTGGCGCGTGGAATGCACAAGCTGCTCGCCGACGCGCGATCAGCCGAGGTCGCCGGGACTGCGCTGCGCTTCCTCCAGCAGCTCTTTGGAATGCCCGACGCCCGGGGCTGTGAAATGGCCGGGCGTTATGTCGACGGCGTCGCCGATCCAGAGACCGTCCGACTTGCGACGGCATCGCTGGCCGAGGAACTCCGTGGCTCGTTGATCCAATCCCAGCAGGACTTGGCATCCGGCCGGCGTGCGGGCCATGGACCGAGTCCGCGCGGATCGGCTCGGTAGACTCTGTGTCGCGCGGTACCCCGCGCCGGTGCTCCGCGGCCGGCGCCCCCGGTGCCCCGCGACCGCCGCCCACGGGCCTTCGACCGGCGCTCCCGGGCCTTCGACCGGCGGGTGCTGCTCCCCCCAGCATTTCTGGGGCTTCATGGACCATAAGCCGGTCGACGGGCTACCGCGCCGTGGCCGCGCCCGCTCCGACCTGGCCGTAACGGGCCGGATGACGGGTGTGACCGCGCGCCTTGAGTGCCAGCCGAGCCCGGTTTTGATGATGGCAGCAGCATGCGATGCCACAAGGGGACCGCGGACCCAAGAGGCGGACCGCGGAACCGGACCGCGTGTGCCCGAGCCGCAGTAGCGATCGGCGTTATCCGGTGCGCCGGCGTACCACATCTGGTGGTGCGGGCCAGTGCGCACGATAGTCCCGACCCGACCGACGAATTCGGTCAACCGAACGGCTCGCGGTGATCGGCCTTGCAGATCTCGCCCCGGCAGACCCGGAGCGGCTCGGAGCGCTGTCCCGAGTGGCGTAGGGCGCGGGCACCGAGGTCGAGGCAGCGTGCCGAGGACTGCCGCGCGCCCGGCTCGGCTGCCGGATCGGTATCGTCAGGCCGTCAGAGGGGTCGACCTATTCCCACGATCGGATGGATCGGCAGGCCCAGCCGGCGGGCCGCGCGCTCGATCTGGTCGGCGTGCGGAACGCCCATCAGGTTTATCCCACGGGACGGCGAAATGAACTCGACCCCGACCACGGAGCCATCCGCGCCGTAGTCGATGATCCGGGCCTCATCCAGCCTGACCTGGCGTGCGGCATTGGCCGTAGAGAACTCGAAATACGCGGCGTCGTGCCGCCTGTCGTGTTCGACCTTCACCCGTTCACCCGCGTGACCCACACGCTTACGATTGTGTCATCGATCAGGTCGACGACGATCTCTACCACCTGGTCATCATACCTGCGCCACCGGACCTGGCGATCCGGCCCGTGGTGCTCGGAGCTCAAGTAGGTTCCGTCGGGATCGTCCCAGACCCGGAGGACGACCTCTTCCGGACTGTGCCGATTGCGCATCCGGTTCCGGGTGTACCCCGTGATCCGAGGCACTTCTTCCTCCCCTGGGCCGACGGGTGCGCAGACCGAGGCCGTATCGGCGCGGGCCGTGGTCGTGTCCCGTCGAGCGCCAGAGTTCGGCGCGCGGTACCAAGGGTGCCGATTGCCCCTCATCGCGGGCTTATTCGGCAGAGGCCGGTCGAACGAAATGGCGGACGGGATGAGACGAAGAGCGAGACGACCGAGGCCGCCAGGGCGGCATGTTCGTCCAGGCCCGACCGTCGCCTGATCCCGTCAGCCTGATCTGAAGGCCGGACTCGACACGCCGTCGCCGCGATCCGATTGGCACGTCTCTCGCTCAGGCGATGACGGCGCGGTGCCATGTACCGGCCGGTGCTGCTCCCACCAGCATTTCTGGGTCTTGATGGGCCATAAGCCGGTCCAAGGGGCTGCCGCGCCGCCCTCGCAGCTCAAAGCTGAGCGTGACGGGCCGTATGACGGGTGTGACCGCGCGCCTTAAGTGCCAGCCAAGCTCGATTTTGATGATGGCAGCAGCATGCGACGCCACAAGGGGACCGCGTCCTCCCACGGTCTGCCAAGCTCACGGGGTCGCGACCTATCGCGCAGCGCACGGGCGTCACAGCGCCTTGAGGGGTTCGTCATCGTCGAAGGGGCCATCGAGGACACTGACGGAGATCCGGATCAAGGTCCCGGCGCAGCCGCAGTAAGAGCTCGCGGCTCATGGTGCGCCGACGCACCACTATCTGATAGTCCGGGCCACGTGCACTTAGGTACTGGTGCCGATTGCACTTGACTCTACGGAACCACACATCCAAGATAACCGGACCGCTTGCTGCCACCGGCGGGGGCATCGGAAGCCGCGCAGCGGAGTTTGGACATATGAGGGCTCGGTCGGACCGGCTCTCCCAGCGACCCTGAGAAGAGGGCACCTATCGCGTGACGCGACAACGAACGGAGCGACTCCGTGACCTCGGGACCGGCCGTGGCCGCGTTTCGCCGTGTGTCGCGTGTTCACCACAGCGCCGAGTAACCCGAGACCGAGCCTGGAGTCCCTGCGTTTCGAAAGCAGGGACTTCCGTTTGTCTGGTGGCCACCGATAGATGAGGGAGCGCCGAGATGACGGTTGAAGTGTCCACGTTGACGAAGGGCGACATGTCGCGAGAGGGATCGAAATGAACATTAGAAGCTCCGCCTCCGGGATGCATGCTGGGGGCTGGCGATTCTTCGCAGCTATCCAGGCAATGCTCCTGATCTTCGTATTGGTCATTCCGGCCGGCGTGGTCGCCGAGCCGAGTCCAACGGGCGCGACGATCTCCAGTGA
>JBDSJV010000154.1:0-2708 GCA_039917225.1 Candidatus Limnocylindrales bacterium | reverse complement strand
CCCGTCGGGCTCTGCCGTTCCGCCGCGCGTCCCGTCACGCGGCCGTGACGACCTTCGACCCGGGACCATCCGGCCTGCTCGACGAACTGCGCTGGCGCGGGATGGTCCACGCTGCCTCGGACGGGCTCGAGGCGCGATTGGCGACGGGCGAGAGTATCTCCGGCTACAACGGGTTCGATCCCTCCGGGCCGTCACTCCACATCGGTCACCTCGTGCCGATCTTCGGCCTGATCCATTTCCAGCGTCACGGCGGACGGCCGATTGCGGTCGTTGGTGGCGGCACCGGGATGATCGGAGACCCATCGGGACGATCGTCCGAACGGAACCTGCTCGATCCGGAAACGCTGTCGGCGAATGCCTCGGCGCTTCACGCTCAGCTTGAGCACTTCCTTGACTTCTCGGGCCCTCGCGGGGCAGTGATGGTCAACAATCTCGACTGGCTCGCATCGATGTCGATGATCGAGTTCCTGCGCGATATCGGAAAGCACTTCACGGTGCCGTACATGCTCGCCAAGGACTCGGTCCAGGTACGCCTCGACCGTGGACTGTCCTATACCGAGTTCAGCTACATGCTCCTGCAAGCGGTGGACTATTTGCATCTGCACCGGACCATGGGCGTCGAACTGCAGATGGGCGGCGCCGATCAGTGGGGCAACATCACGGCCGGCCTCGAGCTGATCCGACGGAGTTCCGCGGGAGGGAGTGCCGACGGGGACGGCGTATCCGCGAGTGAGTCCGCCTCGGCGTTCGCACTGGCGTACCCGCTGTTACTGAACTCGTCCGGGGCAAAGTTCGGGAAGTCGGCCGAGGGCGAGTCGCTCTGGCTCGACCCAGAGCGGACGAGTCCGTTCGCGTTCTACCAGCACTGGCTCAACACGGATGATCGCGACGTCGGCGTGTATCTGCGCTGGTTCACGACCATGACGCCCGACGAGATCGAGGGACTCGAGGCCGAGCTCGCCGCTCGCCCTGGGGCTCGCGCCGCCCAGAAGGCGCTGGCCCTCGATATCACCGGCAGGACGCACGGGTCGCCGCTGGCGCAGCAGATGGCAGACGACTCAGCGTCACTATTCGCAGCGGAGCCCATCAGCGATCCAGCGCTCCTCGAGCGGCTGTGGCTGAGCGTGGGCGGATTCAGTGTCGACTCAGCGTCGGCCGGTGGGCTGGTAACCGGTGTCCTGGCAGCGGCGGGCGTGTTCGCGTCCAACGGCGAGGCTCGGAGAATGATCCAGAACGGGGGCCTCACGATCAACGGCGATCCGGTCCGCGACCCGTCGGCGGTCATGCCTCCACCACTCGCCGGAACCTGGTGGGAAGTGCGGATCGGCAAGCGCCGCCGGGAGATCGGCCGGCGGATCGGACGGGGCTAGCGGGCGCCGCCGTCACTCCTTGACCGGAGCACCTCGATCACGGCTGCCGGTGGCACCCCACGCTCGGCAAGCAGGACGAGAGCGTGGTACAGCAGGTCGGCCATCTCTTCGGCGATTGCCCCTGCGGTCGCCTTGCGATTGCCCAGCGCTGCCTCAGCGGTCGCGTCGTCCTTGGCGGCCATCAGGACCTCGGTCGCCTCTTCGACGACCTTCCGAGCGGCCGCATCGACGCCACCCGCCAACAGGGACGTCGTGTACGAGCCTTCGGGTAGATCACGGCGACGGTCGTCGAGCGTCTGCCACAGCGTCTCGAGCCAGGCAAAACCCTGCGGGGTAGCGTCGCCAGCAAGCGCGACCTCCTGATCGAAACAACTGCGGGTGCCTCGGTGACAGGTTGGTCCGTGCGGTCGGACGGTGGCAAGGATGGCGTCGCCATCACAGTCGAGGTCGAGGCTGACGACGTGGAGCACGTTGCCGCTCGATTCACCCTTGCGCCACAGCCGACCCCGGGAGCGTGAATGGAAATGCATCAGGCCCGTCGCGATCGTGGCCGTCACGGCCTCGTCGTCGACGTAGGCGGCCATCAGCACGCGGCCGTCGGCCTCGTCCTGGACGACCACCAGAGCAAGGCCATCGGCCCCGAAGCGTGGGCTGATCGAAACAGCGGCGGGCCTCACGCACCTACTCCAGTGGTCAACCGGACAGGAATTCCGGCATCCGCGAGAGCCTGCTTGACGGCGCCGATCGTGTGAATCCGTCGATGGAAGATGGAGGCGGCCAGGACCGCGTCCGCGCCACCTGCCACCACTGCATCGACGAAGTCCTGCGGGCCGGCCGCACCACCTGACGCGATGACCGGAACCGAGACCCGATCCGTGATCGCCCGCAGCAGAGCGGTGTCATAGCCGGACCGGGTGCCGTCACGGTCGATCGAGGTCACCAGCAGCTCGCCGGCCCCAAGTTCGGCTGCCCTGACCGCCCAGCCAACGGCATCGAGGGTGGTTTCCTCGCGCCCACCTCGAACAAGCACGTCCCACGTCGCCGTCGAGTGTTCCCCCGTGGTCGCTGCACGGGCATCGATCGCCACGACGACAGCCTGGCGGCCGAAGGTAGTGGCGCAGTCGGTGATCAGGCTGGGATCCTGGACTGCCGCGGTATTGAGCGAGACCTTGTCGGCACCGGCTCGCAGGACCTGGCGCATGTCGTCCACAGTCCGGACGCCTCCGCCCACCGTGAGCGGGATGAACGCCCGTCGGGCGGTGCGCTCGACGATGTCGAGCAGCGTGGACCGACCCTCTGGGGCAGCCGAGATGTCGAGGAACACGAGTTCGTCGGCAC
>JBDSJV010000153.1:0-3162 GCA_039917225.1 Candidatus Limnocylindrales bacterium | reverse complement strand
CAACCCCGGATGCGGTTGAGCAGGCGGTCGGCCGCGGCGAAGGGATCGAGCTCGTGGTCCGCCACGGCCTGCAGGACCGCATCCGTCTCCGCCCGGTTGTCCGGCCCGGCCAGGTCGGTCGTGAGGCGGTCGGACAGGATGGCCCAGACTTGGGCACGCGCCCGAGCGAGTCGTGCGGTAGCCCCGGGGCCCTCGTTTCCAGCAGCGCGATGGCGGTCGAGTGCGGCGAGCAACTCCTTGATCCCCTCGCCCGTTGTCGCGGTCGTGACGAGAACCTCGGGCTGCTTGGGTCGGGGTCGGGCGGCGGGTAGGCCGGCCTCCTGCACGTCGCCAGCCGCGCCGGCGTCCGGCAGCGACCCGCCGTGATGAGCGTCGTCCGCCGACCCAACCCGGCTCACGGCCACCAGCATCGCCCGGAGCTGCGACGCGGTCCGCTGGGCGCCTGGTCGATCTCCCTTGTTGACGACCACGATATCCGCGACTTCCAGCAGGCCGGCCTTGATCGCCTGGACCTCGTCGCCCATCTCGGGCGCCTCGAGGACGACGGTCGTATCGGCGGCGGCAGCCACCTCTACCTCGGACTGGCCGGTTCCGACCGTCTCGAGCAGGACGAGATCGAACCCGGCAGCGTCGAGGACCGCTGCCGCGGCCGCCGACGTCGCGGCGAGCCCACCCGCGTGTCCCCGCGATGCCATCGAACGAATGAACACATCGCCGTCGGATGCGTATGACTGCATGCGTACGCGGTCGCCCAGGAGTGCGCCACCGGTGATCGGGCTGGACGGATCGACGGCGATCACGCCGACCGTCCGGCCGAGGGATCGAACCTCCGCGATGAGGGCGGCGGCGAGGGTCGACTTTCCCGAGCCGGGAGCACCCGTGATGCCGACCAGGTGTGCTTTGCCGGCCATCGGATACAGCGACCGCAGCGCCGCCTCCGCGACCGGCGTCCGATTCTCGACGGCGGTGAGCAGCCGGGCCAGCGCGCGTCGATCGCCGCCGATCGCGGCATCGGTCAGGTCCTGCGCCCGGGCCTGAGGGTCGGGCGCAGGGTCGGGCGCGGGGTCGGCCAGCGCGCCCACCTCAGTCGCGGGCGCGGGAGTTGGCGCGCAGGTACTCCGCGACCTCGGTGATCGTGGTCCCGGGGCCAAAGATCCCGGACACGCCGATCTTGCGCAGTTCGGCCGCATCGTCGTCGGGGATGATCCCTCCGAGGACGACGAGGACATCCTCGAGGCCCTGCTCCTTCAGCAGCGCGCAGACGCGTGGGACGAGCGTCATGTGCGCCCCAGACAGGATCGACAGGCCGACGACGTCGACATCCTCCTGGAGTGCCGCCGTACTGACCATTTCCGGCGTCTGCCGGAGACCCGTGTAGACGACCTCGAACCCTTCGTCGCGGAGTCCCCGGGCCAGGACCTTGGCTCCGCGGTCGTGGCCGTCGAGGCCGGGCTTGGCGATGAGTACCTTGATCGGTCGATCGGTCATGGGCCGATTGTAGGCTCGGAGCGCATCGCCGGCCGGGCCTAACTGCCCGCCGAGGGCCGTCGATCGAGGTGGCTGAAGAACTCGGCCCTGGTCCGGTCCCTGGTCCTGAACAGGCCAAGCACGGCCGACGTGGTCATGATCGTCCCGGGCTTGCGGATCCCGCGCATCACCGAGCAAAGGTGCGTCGCCTCGATGACGACGCCAACGCCCTGGGGAGCGAGCCGCTCGTTGAGGAAGTCGGCGATCTGCTGGGTCATCCGCTCCTGGATCTGGAGTCGACGGGCATACATCTCCACGATCCGCGGGATCTTCGACAGGCCAATGACCTGCCCCTTCGGGATGTAGGCCACCGACGCGCTTCCGAAGAACGGCAGCAGGTGATGCTCGCAGAGCGAGTAGAAGGGGATGTCCTTGACGACCACCATCTCCGAGTAGTCGACCGCGAAGATGGCGTCGTTGACGAGGCGGTCAGGATCCACGTGATAGCCGGCCGTCAGCTCTGCGTACATCCGATGGACCCGATCGGGCGTTCCGACGAGACCCTCCCGCAGCGGGTCCTCGCCGATCTCGGCCAGGATGTCGCGGACCGCCTCCTCGACCTTGCCGTTCAGGTGGACCGCTCCATTCCCATTGCCGCTCCGGGTGGCCGAACCCTCGATCGGGGCAGCGTGCGCGGCATCGTCGGACTCGCCGATTTCGGTCTCGATCTCGGCCACGAGTTTGCGGACGTTGTCCGGCAGCGATCTGGTCACGACGGCATCTTCGCATCATCGCGGTCGGCACTGACAACGGGCGACGGATCGAATGGCCGACCCTCGGCCCCGCGCAGCCAGGCTCGAGCGTTCTCGCCGAGCGTCGGGCGGTGATAGCCGCCCTCCTGGAGAATCACGAGCCGACGTCCGAGTGCGGCCACCCGCCGACCGATCTCGTGGTAGACGGGGGTGGTGATGGCAAACGTGCCGATCGGGTCCTGGCGGAAAGTGTCGAAGCCCAGCGAGACGACGATGACGCTGCCATCCCTAGCCGCGATCGCCTCCATGGCACGGTCAACGGCCCCGAGGTACGACGTATCGCCAGTCCCGGCGGGCATCGGCTGGTTGAGGTTGGTGCCCGCCCCGGGTCCCTCCCCGACTTCATCCGCATACCCGAGATAGAACGGATAGAGGTGGGCCGGATCCGCGTGGATCGAGGCGTAGAAGACGTCGCCGCGCCGCCAGAAGATCTGCTGGGTCCCGTTGCCATGGTGGATGTCGAGATCGAGAATGGCGACCGGCTCACCCGTTCGCCGGGTGATCGCTTCTGCCGCGATCGCGGCGTTGTTGAAGAAGCAGTACCCAGCAGCCATCGAGCGTGCCGCATGGTGGCCGGGCGGACGGCACAGGCCGTAGACAGCCGACTCCCCTCCCTCGAGGATGAGATCGGCCGTCGTGAGGGCCACGTCGACCGCGCCCCGCGCGGCGGACCAGGTGCCAGCCACGATCGGGTTGCTGCTGTCCAGGCCATACCAGCCGGTCCGACCTCCGATCGCGACCGGTACCTGGAGCCCTGCGATGGCCGAATCGCTCATGCCCTCGAACATGGCGCGCGCCGGATACGTGTCTGCCACGAGGAACGAGCGGTCGATGCCCTGTCGATCCGCGTCGGCCCAGGCCGTCTCGACGAACCGGACGAACC
>JBDSJV010000152.1:0-9145 GCA_039917225.1 Candidatus Limnocylindrales bacterium | reverse complement strand
AGTTCGCGGATCCGGGCCTGGATCTGCACCTCGTCCAGGAGCACCTCGCCGATATCGGCATCGAGATCAGTGGAGATCGGCGTCACGTCCTGGGTGCCTCCTGGGTCGGGGTGGTATCAGGATCCTGGCGCTTGCCGATGGGACCACCAGCCGCCCGAGCGGGACCGGCAGGCACGAGCATATCTGGCGACGGCGACGGGGAGCGCTTCGGTCGACGGCGTCGCACTGGCGACACCGGCTTGCGCTGCGTTTCAGGTGCCGAGAGATCGTGCGCGGGGCCCGGGTCGACTGACAGCTGGTCGATCCCCGGGTCGACTGACAGCTGGTCGATCCCCGGGTCGACTGACAGCTGGTCGATCCCCGGGTCGACGATCGGCGCTTTGAGATGAACCCGTTCACTCGCGATCTGACCCAGTGTTCCGGACAGTGAATCGGCCAGGGCCAGTCGGCCGTACTTGAGCATCATGGCCCGGAAATCGCGCGCGTAGAACAGCTTGATCCGGATCGCCGGATACAGATCGCGGAGCCGGCGCAGCTTGCGGTTCTTCTTTCGCACCAGCCGCTGCTTCAGAGTGGTCATCTCGAGGTAGAGGTCGATTTCCGGCAGGTAGAAGTCCGGCGAGAAGCTCTCGACCACCTCGCCGTCGAGGTTCCAGAGGATCGGAAACGTCTGCGGCTCGTATTCCCAGCGAACTGCGTAGAAGTCCAGGATCCTGGCCATCTCTGCCTCGCTGGCATGGGCGAACGACGGCCACGGGCGGCCGAATGACTCGATCCGGCTGGCTTGCTGACCGACGAGCGGTACCGCGCTGGGGTGCTCGATCGTCGTCACCTGCGGCGTCCACGATCAATCGACCAGACGCCCCGCGATGACCGCCCGCTGCCGTGGAGCCGCTCCACGAGCCGACGGGCATCGCCGCGGTATGAATCCAGGAATTCGCGCATGGCGCGGACATCCGCGTGGGAGATCGGCGGCGGTGAGGCGGCCGGATGGCCATCGAAGGCCGTGGTGGCGGCGGGCGCCGCGGCCGGTTGGTCTTCAGGCCCGGACACGACGAACTCGAGGCTCGTGCTGCCGCAGCCGGCGCACTCGACGTGGACGAAGGTCAGGTCATCACGGCAGGCCAGCAACCGAATTCGGTCGGCGGGGACGGGCTCGTCGCAGACGGTGCAGGTCGTCCCGTCCGGGAGCGCGCGCTGAGGGTCGCGGGGATCCATCCACGCGGAGTGTAGCGGGTCGGGTCCCCGATGGCGAACGCGCGGTAGCCTTGTCAGCAGATACCCCCGGGGGGTATCATCGACCGGACCGGCCGCCACGTCCCGGCGGTCTCCACGGAGTTTGCACGAAGACCGATGCCCACGACCCAGGCGCACCCGAACGACCATGGAAACTCCGGCGACACGTTTCGCCACAGCTATTCAAAGGACAAGGCGCAGCTCGTCAGGCGCCTGGCTCGCATCGAGGGTCAGGTCAGGGGCATCGCCCGGATGATCGAGCGCGAGGAGTACTGCGTGGACATCCTCCAGCAGACCTCGGCGCTTCGGGCAGCGGTCGACTCGCTCGCCATCCTCGTCCTCGAGGACCATGTCCAGGGCTGCGTCCGAACGGCGGCCCAACGCGGTGAGGCCGACCGCTACGTGGACGAGGTCGTCGACGTCGTCCGGCGAACGCTGGGTCGCCCCGTCAGGGGCAGCGGCAAGGGCTGAGCCCGAATCCATCTTCGTCGCTGCGGCCCCGGCTGAACCGCATCCCGACTTATCCACCGATTCGCGGCGATTCAGCGGATAGTCGTGGATAACCCCGTTGACTCTGGCTCGCCCGGACCCTAGCGTCCTGCATCCGCACCGAAACGGCATCGGGGAGCGCGCTGCATGAGGGGCCCGGGGAGACTCGGCCACGAAACCGACCGCAGCTCGAGAGACCGGGGCCGTGGCGCGAGGCAAACGGCGTCGCCGGGGGCGGCTCTCGAGGCGGCTTAGGACCCATCCCGGGGAGAGTTGCCTGGACATCCCGCGAGATCCGCTCCCGACGCACGTCGACGGCCTGCCCCCCCTCCCGCCCGCGTACGACGCTGCGCTCCAGCCGGTGCTCGAATCGCTCGAGGCTCAAGGCCTGACCGTCGCATCGGAGCAGCGGGCCGCCATGGAAGCACACGTCCGGCTCCTGCTGGCGTGGACCGGGGCGATCAACCTGACCGCCATCACGGATGCCGAGCTCGTGGCCCGTCACCACGTGGCCGACACCCTGGCCGCGATCCCCATCCTCCGGGCTGGTCCGCTCGCGACGATGCTTGACCTTGGCAGCGGCGGGGGCTTCCCGGGACTGCCGTTGGCAATCTGCCTGCCCTCGACGCGGGTCACGCTCGTCGAGTCAGTCCGCAAGAAGGCGGCGTTCCTGGACGTCGCGGTCCGCGCCGCCGGCCTCGCGAATCGCGTCACGGTCGTGCCGGAACGCGCCGAAGCGCTGGCTCCAGGACACTGGGATGTCGTGACCGCACGGGCAGTCGGCAGCCTGGCCGACCTCATCGAGGTCAGCTTGCCGCTCCTCGGAGTCGGCGGCCAACTGGCGGCCTGGAAACGAGGCGACCTGACGGGTGAGCTGGCCACGGCCGGCGCGGCGGCGCGAGCGCTCGGAGGCTCGCCCCCGACCTGGCACCCATATCCCGACGATGTCACCGCGGCAGCCGGCCTGGCGGGGCATGGAATCGTGGTGGTGCGGAAGGTCGCTCGATCGCCTGGCGGATACCCGCGCGATCCCGCGGTGCGGAAGCGGCGGCCCTGGTGAACGGCGCCCCTGCTACGCTGGCGCCTCATGCGATTCGCGGTCTTTTCGGACATCCATGCCAACCTCGTTGCCCTCGAGGCGGTCGTCCTGGCCGCGGGCGCGGTTGACGGCGTCTGGCAACTTGGTGACGTCGTCGGATACGGACCGGATCCGAACGGGACGGTCGATCGCCTTCGGGCAATCGGAGCCGTCGGCGTCCAGGGCAACCACGACGCCGCGGCCATCGGCGGAGCCGAGATCGAATGGTTCAACCCGGACGCTCGCCGGGCCATGGAATGGACCCGGACGGCCATCAACCAGACCACCCGAACCTGGCTGACGGAGCAGCCCGTGACCGCTGTGTTCGGCGACAGCACGCTGGTTCATGGCAGCCCGCGCGACCCGACGTGGGAATACGTGACATCCGTTCCCGTCGCGCGGACGAACCTCGCCGCCCTTGGGACGCGGGTCGGCCTCCACGGCCACACCCACATGGCTGCAGCCTGGCTCGAGGAGGACGGCTCGATCTCTGCCCTGAGCCCTGGCGACGGATCGGTCCTCGAACTGCGCGGCCGTCGCGTCCTGGCGAACCCCGGCAGCGTCGGCCAGCCGCGAGACGGCAATCCCGCGGCCTCCTTCATGATCCTGGATACCTCGGCGGACACCATCACCTGGCATCGCGCGACGTACGACATCGCGGCGGTTCAGGACGCGATGCGAGCCGCGGGCTTGCCGTCGAACCTCATCACGCGACTGGCCGTCGGGCATTGAACAGGCCCAGGCCATGATCGGAGGTCGCCAGCCGCTCAGGGGTCGAAAGCTCGGCGATCGTCGCATTCGCGTCGAGCGGCCCCACGCGGCCTACTTCCGCTGGAGCGGCAAGGGCGTCATGACCGCCAAGGCCTCGGCCAGCACGCCGACGACCGGCATCGGGCGGGCCATGGCCGAGGTCCGGCGCGTTCTGCTCGGACGGCCCCTGGCATCCGGGGAGGAAATCGGCGAGCGCCTGTCCAAGAAGAAGGCCCTGGCGATCTTCAGCTCGGACGCCATCTCGTCGTCCGCCTATGCCACCGAGGAGATTCTGCGGGTCCTGATCCTCGGCGGTGCCGCCGCCCTGGCCTTGGGCCTCGAGGTCGCGATTGCCATCGTGGTTCTCCTCGTGGCCGTTGCGTTCTCCTACCGCCAGGTCTGCATCGCCTATCCGTCGGGAGGCGGGTCGTACGCGGTCTCGAAACGCAACTTCGGTCGCAACGCCTCCCTGGTCGCCGCGTCGGCACTTCTGATCGACTACGTCCTGACGGTCGCCGTCTCGACGACATCCGCCGTGGAGCAGATCACGTCGGCGATCCCGGGGCTCACCGACCAGCGGGTTCTGATCGGCGTCATCGCGATCGCCCTCATTACGATCGGCAACCTGCGCGGCCTTCGGGAGGCTGGCAACATCTTCGCCATCCCGACGTACCTGTTCCTCGGTTCAGCCCTGCTGATGATCGCGATCGGGACGGTCCGCGTCATTTTCGGAGGTGAGCAGGCGGAGTTCCCGGCAGAGGTGATCGACCAGGCGGCCAAGATCCCCGAACAGGTCGGGATCCTGCTCCTGCTGCGAGCATTTGCGGCCGGGGCCGTGGCGCTGACCGGTACGGAGGCGATCGCCACGGGCGTCCCGGCGTTCCAGCCACCCGAGTCGAAGAACGCTGCCTCGACGCTCGGCTTCATGGCCGTCCTGCTCGGGATCCTCTTCATCGGCATCACGTTCCTGGCGGTAAATTTCGGGATCACGCACCTCGAGCTCCCCGAGAAGCAGACGGTGATCAGCCAGGTGGCACGGAGGATCTACGGCGACGGGTCAATCCCGTTCTACCTGTTCCAGTCGTTCACGGCGCTTCTCCTCTTCCTCGCCGCGAACACCAGCTTCAATGCCTTCCCGCGCCTGCTCGCCATCCTCGCCGGCGACTCGCACATGCCGCGCCAGTTTGGCTTCCGTGGCGACCGCCTCGCGTTCTCCTACGGGATCATCGTCCTGGCGGTCGTCGCGGCTCTCCTGATCGTCATCTTCAACGGTGAGACGCACCTCCTGATCCCGCTCTACGCCGTCGGCGTGTTCATCGACTTCACGATCAGCCAGGCGGGCATGATCCGACACTGGCTCCGGGAGCGACCACCCGGCTGGCAGCGGCGCCTCGCGATCAACGCCTTCGGCTGCGTCCTGACCGGGATCGTGGCCATCGTGGTGGCGGCGGCCAAGGCGCCGACGTCGTTCATCGTGCTGCTGCTGATTCCATTGCTGGTCCTTGGCATGCTGTTCATCCGGCGCCAATACGAGGGCCAGGCCGCGGAACTGCTGGTCGC
The DNA here is from genome assembly GCA_039917225.1 of Candidatus Limnocylindrales bacterium. Taxonomy (GTDB): domain Bacteria; phylum Chloroflexota; class Limnocylindria; order Limnocylindrales; family CSP1-4; genus UBA5189. Next base: position 4,032 of record JBDSJV010000152.1, on the reverse strand, counting down.
CGACCATGTCGTGTTCACCGGTCCGCATCGAGAACAGCGGGTGGTCGTCCCAGTCAATGGCATCAACCGGACGGTGATCCAGGCCGTGACATTTGCGCGGACGATCTCCATGGACGTCCGAGCCGTCTTCGTGACCACCGACATGGAGGAGGCGGAGGACATGCGCCGGCGCTGGGAGCGACAGCTCCCTGGCGTCCCGCTCGTCATCGTGGAATCGCCCTTCCGGGCCATCGTCGGCCCGATCGTCGCCTACCTGGACGTGCTGGCCGAGAGTTGGCCGCCGGATCGAGAGGCTCCCGTGACCATCGTCGTCCTGCCCGAATACGTCGCCAAGCACTGGTTCGACCGACTGCTGTATAACCAGACCGCCAAACGACTCAAGACGGCCATCGTCGGCCGCGAACACACCGTCATCGCCGACGTCCCGTACCGCCGCGATCACTGAGCGGGCGCCCCGGCGCCTCACCAGGCGGGAGCACGGCCGCCGGTCCCGGGGCCCACGGTGGTATCGTGACCGCCGCCGAGGCCCATCCGGGCCCCGGAACAAGCGGGTCTATCGTCCCGCTAGATTCAGAGGCGGTTGAGCAGCCCGGTGTCCGAGATCCAGGCCCCACCATTCCAGCACGCGCTCATCGCGCTCGCTGGAGGTACGAGCGACGCCCGTATCGTCCGTCTCGTTGCCGAACTCGCCCGCCCATCCAAGGCTGAGATGACCGCCGTTCACGTCGTCGAGATCGCTTGGTCGCAACCGCTCGACGCAGATGTCGCGGGCCGCTCCGAATCGGCCCAGCAGATCCTCGATCTGGCCGAGGCGGTTGCCGAACAGTCGAAGGTCAGGCTGGAGCCGGTGCTGCTTCAGGCGAGGGACGTCGGGGCGGCGCTCGTGGACGAAGCTATCGAGCGATCGGCCGACCTGCTGGTCGTTGGCCTGCCGTATCGGACCCGTTTCGGGGGAGACTTCGCGATCGGTCGGACCATTCCATATGTCCTGAAGAACGCTCCGTGCGCCGTCTGGGTCGTGCGTGAGCCCATCAGTGAGGAATCAGCGTGAAGATCGTCATCATCGGGTCGGGTCGCGTGGGCGCCGTGCTCGCCGAGGCCTACGATTCGGCCGGCCACGACGTGATCATCCTCGACGTGTCTGCGAGGGCCTTCGATCGTCTGCCGGCCGAGTTCCACGGCACCGCCATTCGCGGCGACGGGACCGACGAGGACTCGCTCCTGCGCGCCGGTGTGGCCGATGCCGATGCCTTCCTGGCCCTGACCGAGGGAGACAATCGGAACGTCATGGCCTGCCAGGTCGCGACCGAGAAGTTCGGGATCACGAACGTGATCGCGAAGATCAACGACCCTGTCCGCGCCGCCGCCTATGCCGATCTGGGCCTCGCGGTGCTCTGCCGGACGACGATGCAGGCCGAGGCCGTGACGACCTATCTCGGTCTTGGATCACTGGGGACCCCAGGTGTCACCGCGCCCACCGGTACTCACCACGGCGGTGATCGGCACGACCCGCTTGCTGAATCCGTCGACGCCGGCGCAGCCGGCCAGGGAGCCTGACCATGTTCGTACTCGTCGTGGGTGGCGGTAAGGTCGGCTACTACCTCGCCAAGGAGCTCATCGAGAGCAGTCACGAAGTCGTGCTCATGGAGAAGGACCGCGCTCGCGCGGAGCAGATTGCCGAGGACATCGGATCGGTGGTCGTGGCCCATGACGGCTGCGAGGGAAAGTATCTCGGCGACGCGGGCTGCGCCCGTGCCGATATCGTCGCGGCCGTAACGGGTGATGACGAGGACAACCTGGTCATCTGCCAGATGGCCAAGCATCACTTCGACGTTCCGCGAACGATCGCCCGGGTCAACAACCCCAAGAACGAGGCGCTCTTTCGCCACCTGGGCGTGGACGAGATCATCAGTCCGACCCGGATGATCCTTGGCTCGATCGAGCAGGACATCCCGGTCCACGAGCTGCTCCACCTGGCGGCCCTGGGAGAGGGTGAACTCGAGATCATCGAGGCGCACCTGCAGGATGGATCACCGGCCATCGGTCGAGCGGTTTCTGACGTGACGATGCCCGAGGGATGCTCGCTGTTCGCCATCGTCCGCAAGGGTGTCGCGATTCCGATGACGGCGGACACCGTGCTGCTGGTCGGCGACAAGGTCATCGCCATCGGGCCGTCCGAGTGCGAGGCGATGCTCCACCAGCAACTCATCGGCGGGGACGCGGAACTCGCGGGCGCCTGAGCAAAGCCAGCCCCCGGGGGCATCCGCAGAAGCGAAGAATCAAGAAAACGCAACCTACCAGATACTTGACAATGGGATTGTCAGGTTTCTAGGATCTATGGTGTCCGGACCACGGGGGCCCGGAGGCCTCGGCAGCCGGGTGGCAGCCAGGCATGATGCCAGGTTGCACAGGAGGTGGCACGAGATGACGATCGTGCGCCGAACCGAGAAGGTGGGGTCGGAGCCCGTCCGAGCGAACGGCCAGCGGGGTGATTCGCGCGACCCGCGCCGACCGGTCTACGTGATCAGCGTGGCGGCGAGCATCGTCAGCGTCCATCCGCGAACGCTTCGCATCTACGAGGACGCCGGGCTCGTCTGCCCGGCCCGGACTCCGACCAACATCCGCCTCTACTCGGAGGTCGACATCAGGCGGGTCCTGTGGATCCGCCACCTGACCCAGAACCTCGGCGTGAACCTCGCCGGGGTCCGGATCCTGTTCGAACTCGAGGAACGCCTCGGGACCAGGATCCTCGAACGCCTCTACGACGAGGGGGTCGATGCTGCGGATGCCGCGATGGCGGCCGACGCGGCATCCGAGCCCTCGGCATCAACCGCATGACCAACACCCGGCGGACCGCCCAGCGACGCGCCGATCCCTCCGGCCCATCCAACCAGCCGAGTCACCACCGATACAGGAGAACCTGATGGCCAAGCGACCATCCACCCGGGACACCGAGCGGACCGAATCGAATAGGCAGGACCTGCCGCTCGTCGCCCTGCGCGAGACGGTCATCTTCCCGGAGATGATCGTGCCGCTCCAGGTGGGTCGGGACAAGAGCGTCGCCGCGCTGAACGCCGCGGTCGAGGCCTCCAGCGCCATCGTCCTGGTGACGCAGCGCCAGGCCGATCAGGAGGACATCAGCGAGGCGTCCGAGCTCTACGAGGTCGGCACACTGGCCAAGATCGCCCAGGTCGTCCAGCTCCAGGACGGCACGGTGCGAGCCATCGTCCAGGGCCAGACGAGAGTCCGCCTCCACGGCTTCTCACAGTCCGATCCGTACCTTCGCGGGTCAATCGAGGAGCTTCACGACGCGACGCCGGCCAACGTCGAGATCCAGGCCCTGATGCGCTCGGTTCAGGCCCAGGTTGAGCAATACGTCCAGGCCGGCGCTCCGGTGCCGCCCGAGGCAGCGGTGGCAGCCAAGAACATCACCGAGCCCGGCCTCCTCGCCGACATGACCGCCTACAGCCCGGACATGTCCACCGAGCAGCGCCAGGAGCTCCTCGAGACGGTCGATATCGTCGCCAGACTGAAGTTGGTGTCGACCTTCCTGGCGCATCAGATCGAGATCCTCGAACTGAAGGGCAAGATCCAGTCCGAGGTCAAGTCCGAGATGGACAAGACCCAGCGGGAATACATCCTGCGCGAGCAGCTGAAGGCCATTCAGCGCGAGCTCGGCGAGGAAGATCCGCAGCAGGCCGAGGTCGGCGAACTGCGGGACAAGGTCGAGGCTTCCGGGATGCCCGACGAGGTCAAGGCGCGGGCGCTCAAGGAAGTCGACCGGATGGCCCGGATCCCGTCCGCCTCGCCCGAGGTCGGGGTCATTCGAACCTACGTGGACTGGCTCGTCAGCCTTCCCTGGAACGAGACGACCGAGGATCGCTACGACCTCAAGGAGGCCGCCACGATCCTGGATGAGGACCACTACGGCCTCGACAAGGTCAAGGACCGCATCCTCGAGTACCTCGCGGTCCGGTCCCTGGCCGCCACGATCAAGAGTCCGATCCTCGCCCTGATCGGTCCGCCCGGCGT
>JBDSJV010000151.1:0-2702 GCA_039917225.1 Candidatus Limnocylindrales bacterium | reverse complement strand
TTTCCCTTGAGGCTCCCCGCAGCGGCGGAGGCGATCCTGACCATATGGCACGGCCAGATCGAGGTCAACCCGACCAATGGTCCTAGGACCCGTGGAATCAGCAGATCGCCGGCGAACTGCCGGCGATCTGGACTGTTGCTGGGTTGCGGCCGGGCTAGATGGACTTCCCGATCGTGCTGAGGATCGAGCTGATCTGGGTACCGAGGAAGAGCAGCGCGACGATCGCGACGATGGCGATGAGGGCGAGGATCAGCGCGTACTCGGCAAGACCCTGACCTTCCTCGTCGGAACGGAACGAGGCAATAAGTGCAGAAATGAACGACATTGGGTTGGACACCCCCTTTCCTTCAAGCTCCCCGCACCTGCGGAGGCGACGATCACCATATGGCCGGCAGCACTCGGGTGTCAACTTCCCCAAAGGTCACGGCATCTAACCGGACCGAACAACGGCCAGCTGTCCGTCAGCCGGGCGCGTCGTCTGCCGCGGAACCTGGATCCTCAACGGCTGGCATGGCCAGCGTCAGCTTCAGCGTGCCGCGCTCATCGAGCGTTTCGATCCCGATCCCGAGCGTACCGGCGCGCTGGCGGAGGTCGCGGAGGAGCCTCGCGGGAACCTTGACGATTGCGGCTACTTTCGCGGCGGCGACGGCAGCCTCATGTTGGAAGCGCCGCTCGGCCACCATCGCGGCGAGGGCGGGCGGAAGCTCCTCCCGGTCATCTGGAATATCGAGCGGCGGCGCGGCTTTGGCGGTGCGCTCGGCATGGAGTGTCAATACCAGCGCCTCGCCCCAGTCGATCCCCAGGGAGACGCGGTCTGGCCGCGCGGCCAGGTAGGCCGCCAGGACCTCGTCGGCGATGCGGAAGAGCCCGCTCTCCATATCCGGATCGAGGCGCCGATCCACGCCGACCGCCTCAAACTCAACGACTATCCCGGACCGCTTTCCGCGGTCGCGGGCGGCTCGACGCAGTGTCGGCACGAGGCCGAGATCGTCGAGGACCATCGGTCTGACGTCGAAGATGAACGTCTTCGTAGCTTCGAGGGTCTGCTGGACCATGGCCACGAGGTTGCGAAGCTCGCCGGCGGCGAGTTCGGGGTCTCGTTTGACGAGCCGCTCCACGATCTCCGCTTGTAGGACGATGTTGGTCAGGCTCTGGGCAGGACCGTCGTGCATGGCCCGGGCGATCTCACGCCGCAGGTCCTCCTGGGCGGCAAGGACCAGGCGGGAGACCGCGGGTGCCACGGAACCGTCGTCATCCGCCGTTGGCACGGGGCCAGGCTCGGGCGTCCCATCATCCGACCCGGTTCCGATCGCGCGGACGCGGTCCGCGTCGCGAGCCAGGACTTCCTGGAGACGCGCTGCTGAGCGCTTCTTGGCCTCCAGGATTTCGAGCTGCGTGTCCATGAGGGCCGAACGCCGCGTGAGCGTGACCAGCTGGTTGGCGAATTCCACCACGTCCTTCAGCGCGGCGTCGTCCCCCAGCTTGGCCAGCTTGTCCTCGGCGGCCTGTCGCCTGGACTGGTGACGCGTGGCCTCGGTCGTCGCCTGGGCGACCAGGAGGTCGATCTCCGCGATGTCGCGGTCGAAACCCTCGGCTTCGGCCGCTAGCTGGTCGGCGAGCTCGGACGATGTCGTCATGGATGCGAGAGAACCCGCGGCCGGCGTGGTCCTCAATCCTCGGGCATCTTGATCCAGCCCTGGCGCATCGCGTAGACGACGGCCTGGGTCCGGTCGTTCACGGAGAGCTTCCGGAGGATCGAGCTCATGTGGTTCTTCACGGTCTGCTCGCTGATGGTCAGTGTGTAGGCCACCTGCTTGTTGGTCATGCCCTGGGCGATGTTGTCCAGGATCTGGACCTCGCGCGGCGAGAGGGGCGCGAAGATCGGCTGAGCCTCCTGGCCGTAGACCGCCAACTCGCGGAATTCCTTGAGGACGCGCGAGGCGACGGACGGCCGGGCGAAGACCGTGTCGTTGATCAGGTACTCGCCACTGGAGACGCGGCGGATGACCGAGACGAGGTCGTCAGGGCTGATGTCCTTCAGGACGAAGGCCGCGGCACCGGCCTTGATCGCGTCGAACAGGGCATCTTCGTCCTCCTTCACAGCGAGGACGATGATCGCGACAGAGGGCAGCTCGCGCTTGATCCGCTGCGTGGTCTCGATGCCGCCCGGTGAGGGCAGGGACAGGTCCATCAGGATCGTGTGCGGCGTCGTCTCGAGCGCCACGTCCATAGCGCTCCGGGCGTCCTCGGCCTCGCCCACGACTTCGAGATCCGCTTCCTTCGAGAGGATCTGGGCGATCCCGACGCGAAAGAGGACGTGATTGTCCACGATCAGGATGCGCGTCGGTTCCTCGCCCGGACGCCGTCGGCGCTCAGGCCCGCTGTATTCCATCGCGCTCATGTGGTCTCCTCTTCTCCCCGCGGCACGGCAAGCCGCACCGTGGTGCCGTCGCCTGGTTGGGATCGTACTTCGAATTGCGCGTCGATCGATTCTGCACGCTCGCGCATGAATTGCAGTCCGTACGCGGGCCGCGAGCTGTTCGGCTTGGCATCGGGATCGAATCCGCGCCCGTCGTCGTGGATCTCGACCAGCCACAAAGTGTCGCCTGGGACGGCCCGGATCGTGACGCGCTGCGCCTCGGCATGGCGGCGGACGTTCTGGAGCGCCTCCTGGATGATCCGCAGGACGACCAGCTCCGATC
>JBDSJV010000150.1:0-4215 GCA_039917225.1 Candidatus Limnocylindrales bacterium | reverse complement strand
CGCGGCGACCCCGGGCGCGGCGACCCCTGGCGCTGTGGCCCTTGGCGCGGCGACCCCTGGCGCTGTGGCCCCGGGCGCTGTGGCCCCAGCGCCGGCCTTCGACCTGACGAGCGACTACCATCGGTCGACGATGACCGACCAGCTCTCGCTGCGGCTCGAGCCGACCCTCCCGAACCCGCCAACGACGCTGCGCCCCATGCTTGCCCGGACCTCGCCGGAGCCGTTCGACTCGCCGGATCATCTGTTCGAGCCGAACTGGGGCGGGCGACGTGTCCTGGCGATCATTGGGCCCGCGGCGGCGCCGGGCGGGGGCGAGGTCTCGTTCCTGGACAGCGACGGGCGGCGGCTCCAATCGGTCCCTCCAGAACTGCTCGGTCTCGGCGTGCGAGTGGCCGCCCGGTCGGCCGTCCTCGACGGCGAGCTCGTCGTCGTGGATGGAGCGGGGCGAGCCGACCCGGACGAGCTCGAGCGGCGACTCGCGGGGCAGCCCGGCCGGCCCGTCGCCTACCTTGCCTTCGACCTGCTCGACCTCGATGGTCGATCGCTGCTGCGGGTGCCGTTGGAGCGTCGCCGCGATGCGCTTCGACGAACCCTGCATCCGGGTGACGAGGTCCTGTCACTGCCCGCGATCCCGACCGAAGGCCGGGCCCTGTTCGACGCGGTTGCCGCCCAGGGGCTCGCCGGAGTGCTCGCCCGACATCGGTCGAGTCCGTATCTGCCCGGGGTGCGGAGTCGCCTCTGGCGCTTCTTTCCGAGCGGCGTCACCGACGCCTCGGGTCTAGCGGACCTGACCGCGACCGGCGGCGACCAGGACTCCCTCACCTTGCCCGACCCACGAACCGGCAGCGCTCCGGTCCTGGCGCTCATCCGGCGCCTCCCGCTCCTGTTCGAGGACGGCGATGTCGACGGTGGACACTGACCGTGCACCGGGCCTGGACCGGCCCGAGTACGGCACCGCGCGCAAGTGGCCCGACTCGTGAATCCGGGTCGCGCGCGCGTCTGGTCCCCGCCTGAACGCTCAGCGTGCGTATCTCGGGCTGGACCGGACGCCAGTCGCCTGCCTGAACACGCTGAGCGTTCAAGAACCCGTGCAGACGAGGCCCGTGTCTCCGTTTCGCTCGCCAAGTGTGCAGTAAGAGGCTACCGAGCCTCCGCGCCCCGAGATACGCACGCGCGGCGAGCAGCGCGTGTCTCCAGCCCGGGCCGCGCGTCCGGGCTCGGCCGATCCCAGCATCGGCCTGACGGTCAACTGGCTGGCGAAAGCACCGCGCGCAGGATCTTCCGGATGCCCGGCCGCTGTCCGTACAGGAGCACGCCCGCGGAGTAGACGCGAACGGCCAGCGCCGCCGAGAGGGCGATGGTCAGCACGAGCAGTCCGATCGACAGGACCAGCTCCCACGGTTCGACGCGGCCGACCGTCAGCCTCGCGAACATCACGAATGGGCTCCAGAACGGGACGAACGACGAGATCCGGAGGAAGGTCGAGAGTCCGCCCGACAGAGCGATGACCGCCTGCAGGTAGCCCGCGATCCCGATCAGGCTCATCGGCAGGGCGATGACCTGGAGATCCTCGACGCGACTGACCAGCGAGCCGGCCGCCGCATAGATCAGCGCGTAGAGGGTGAAACCGAGGACGAAGAACGTTCCGTACGCCGCGGCGAAGGCGGGCGTGAGGCCGGACAGCGGCGGGGTGATCGAGGAGCCGAGCCCGAGCGCCTCACCGATCGGGCGCTGGAGGGCCAGGGCAAGGATCGCCGGCAGCAGGATCGTCACGTACTGGAGCAGGCCGGCCAGCCCGATCCCGAGCACCTTCCCCAGTACGAGCTGGCGCGGCGATGCAGCGCTGATCAGGAGCTCCATGACGCGGGTCTCCTTCTCGGCGGCGACCCCGGCCGCGACCCACATCCCGTAGATCACCATCGTCAGGAAGAGGATGACGATGAGCACGGTCCCCAGGAGCTGACGACTCGCGATCTCGCCGACGCCGAGTGGCGTGCCCCCGGACGTTGGCCCGGCGCCCGCCAGGACGTCGAGGGTCGGCGGCAGGAACGGGACCGCCCCGCTCGGCTGGACCCGCTCGGTCCATTCGAGGAAGGCGACGGCGAATGTCCCGATCGCCACGAACTGGGTTCGATCTGCGCCGAGTCCCTGTCCCGTGATGAACGTGAAATCGAGCCGGCCAGACGCATCCCGGGTGGCAAACAGCGCCACGTCGAGGCGACCCTCGCCGACGGCCGTCCTGACGGCCTCGCGGTCCGTCTCGACCTCGAAGATCCACGAGTCGGGGGTGCCACCGCTGGTGCTCAGCACGCTCCGCATGACCGACGACGCACGCCCGGCGAGCGCCGCATCGTCGGCGACGATGGCGATCGTCGTCGTGGTGTCCCGGTCGGCGAGGCGAATGATGATCGGCAGGAACGCCACGAAGACCGCCAGCATCGCCAGCAGGACGGTCGAGGCGGCGTAGGGCCGGCTCCGCACCCGCTCCACGAACTCGCGGCGGGCAACGATTCGCGTGTTCGGAAAGATCGGGTCGTGCCGAACGGTCCGATCGGGCGTCATGCGGCGGGATCCTCCGCCCGTTCGGGTCCGGCGGGACGCGGCGGCACCTCGTCTCCGGCCCCATGACCGACGAGTTCGATGAACACCTGCTCGAGCGTAGGATCGGCGACCTCGAAGTGGCGCACCCGCGCACCTCGTCCAACTACTGCGGCAAGCACGCCATCGGGTTCCGTGCCCGGCTCCAGGTCCAGCTCGACGCGATCGACACCCGGCCGCAGGATGCTGACCCCGGGAAGGTCGTCGAGCCAGGACAGATCGTCCGGTCCATCAAGCACAAGGATCACGCTCTGTCGTCCGGTCGATCGCTTGACGTCGCGGAGCGGGCCGTTGATCACCGTCCGCCCGAGATCGATGATGGCGATCGACTCGCAGAGCGCCTCGACGGTATCCATCTGGTGCGTCGAGAGGACGATGGTCTTGCCTCGCTCACGCAGTTCGAGGATGGCCTGCCGGATCAGGACCACGTTCACCGGATCGAGTCCGGTGAACGGCTCGTCCAGGAGAAGGATGTCGGGATCGTGGATCACCGAGGCCAGGAACTGGACCTTCTGCTGGTTGCCCTTTGACAGCTCGCCGCAGCGCCGGCTCGCGAATTCAGGGACCCGCAGACGCATCAGCCATGCCTGCGCCTCGCGAATCGCCTGGTCCGTCGACGCTCCATGGAGCCGGGCGAAGAAGACCAGCTCGTCGAGGACCGTCATCTTCGGGTAGAGGCCACGCTCCTCGGGCAGGTAGCCCCAGGTCGAGCGTTGCAGTCGGCGATGATCCGAGCCGCCCCAGGTGATCGTGCCGGCATCGGCGCGGAGCACTCCGAGGGCGATTCGCATGACCGTGGTCTTGCCGGCGCCGTTGGCACCGAGCAGCCCGAAGATATGTCCGGCGGGGACCTCGAGAGACAGTTGATCCAGTGCCTGGATACGGTCGAAGCGCTTGCTTAGGCCATCGATGCTCAGGGGCATGTGGCCGAGGAGATCCCGGCGACGGGCGTGACCCGCTGGGCCGATGGTCCGGTCACGCCACCCAGACGGTCCCGGGGCGGCTCCGGATCGCCTCGGCGACGATCGCCGGGAGCAGTGCGATGGCGGCGACGAGGATCCACTCCCGCAGGTCCAGCGGGCTGGCCCTGAACGCGTCGGCCACACCCGGAATGAAGGGGATCGCGACCTGGATGAGGACCACGGCCACAGCCCCGGCGAGCAGGACGCGATTCGGCCCGATCCGGAGGACGGGGATCCGCAGGCTTCGATTCGCGTAGGCGCGGACGACCTGGCCGCACACCAGGGCCGTGAAGGCCAGCCAGCGGACGTGCTCGGCGTCGCCCGGCTGGGAGAGCATCAGCCAGAGCGCGGCCACCGCCGAGAAGCCACCCGCGAGCATGATCCGGGCGAGGAGGCTCGTCGACAGGAGGGGGGCGCCGGCGGTTCGAGGGGGTCGACGCATGAGGTCCGGCTCCCCGGGCTCACGCTCGAAGGCGATGGACGTGGATGTGTCGATGAACAGCTCCATCCACAGGATCTGGATCGGCAGCAGGGGCTGGCCGTAGCCGGCGATCGTGGCTATCAGAACGAAGCCCAGGAAGGCGAGATGGGTCGACACCAGGAAGACGAGGCCCTTCTGGATGTTGTCCACGAGCCGCCGGCCCTCGCGGAGCGC
>JBDSJV010000149.1:0-5845 GCA_039917225.1 Candidatus Limnocylindrales bacterium | reverse complement strand
GATGAAGTCGGTCAGCTTCGCGATCGGAAACGAGACATCGGGCAGGTGATCGAAGTCGTGGATCTCCAGACCCGGCTTGTGGACCATAACCATCGCGTGCGGCGTCGAGCCGTGGATGAGGCTCAGTGTGACCGACGAATAGGCCGGGTGATCCAGAGAGCCCTGGCCCTCCACGATCACCCAGTCTCCGCGGTCCTCAGCCTCGCCGATCATCCACTCGACCGTGCCCTGGGCGAAGTCGCTGATGACCCGATCGACGGCCACGCCCCAGCCGTCGATCATCATCCCGGTCTGGCCGGTCGGTACGAAGACGGCCGGATCGCCGGCGAGCAACGCGGACTTGCGCAGTTCGAGGGCGACCGACATCTTGCCGATGGCGCAGTCCGTACCGACCGTCAGGATGACCCGCGAGCCGGGCCGGTGTCGTCGTCCAACCGCTGTCTCGTGACGCTCCGGCGGACGTCGATAGTCGACGATCCTGGAACCGGATGACGCGGCCTCCGCAGAGAACTCGGCATCGTCACCGAGGAATGTGTGGAGGCCGGAGTGGACCTCGAGACCGGCCCGGAGCGCCGCGACGATGATCGCACGCCAGTCCTCGCGAAGACGGCCACCGGTCGGGGCAATACCGATCAGCAGGGTATCGGGCGGGTCGGCCATCGCCATCGCGTCGGCGAGCGTCGCGAGCACGGGGAGATCGTGCCCGGGCATCCACTCACTGACGTTCCGGCCCGCGATCGACGAATCGAGCAGGCCCACGATGTCGTCCGTTCCGTAGCGGATTACCCCCATCGCAGTCTTGGCATCGTGCGCCTGGAACTGGCCCTCGGTCAGAATGAGCAGACGACGGGATCCGGCAGATGTCATGGGTGGGCAGTGTACGAGAACGCCCCCGGGGCGAGCCGGGGGCGCGATTGATGGCGTTGGTACCGCATACCGGATTCGAACCGGTGGTCTCCGCCTTGAGAGGGCGGTGTCCTGGGCCTCTAGACGAATGCGGCCTGTGCTCGAGCCCGGGCGGGCGAGACGGCGGATGATACCAAAAGTGGGCCCGGGCGGCTCCCGGCGATCAGAGTCGATGGACCTCGAGGAAGGCTCGGACCGAGTCCGCAACCTGGGCGAAGCCCTCCTCGCCGACCACGAGTCCGTAGTGCGAGTGGGCGCCAAACGGCTCAAATGGGGCATCCAGCCATTCGGCGAGACGCTCGGCCGATTCGACCGCCACCTGTCGGTCGATCCCGCCCCCGATGACGAGCTTGGGCACACCCTCCAGGAGTTCCCGGTTGATCCGGATGCCGCGGAGCATGGTTCGCCGCGCCCGTCCGGACTCGTGGGGCTTCTGCCCCATCAGGTGCTGGATCCGCAGGATGTCGGAGATCGAGAGGTCGCGATGATCTCGGTGAAGCCGCTCCGGCAAGGTTTCCCAGCCGATCATGGACTTGCCGTACAACTCGGGAATCTCGCGCAGCTCGTGCTGGTGAGCTGCCAGGCGAAGATCCCCGGGCAGCTGCGAGGCAACGAGCACGAGACCGGACAGCGGCTGGCGCTCGGCAGCCTTGAGGGCAAGCAGCCCACCCATCCCGTGGCCGATCACGACGACGCCTGGTCCGAGACGCGCCATGACGGAGGCGACGTCCTCGACGTAGAGCTCGAATGAGAGTTCCGCCGGGTCGGCCGTCTGGCTCCAGTGATGGTTGCGGAGATTGAGGGCATGGCCCTCCCAGCCACGGCCTGCGAAGTAGCCGAGGAACCGCTCCCAGAGCCAAGAGCCGGTCAGTTCACCGTGGACGAACAGCAATGGCTTGCGACGCGAGCGCCGCTCCGGCAGCCACGACTCGACATAGATCCCGCGTTCGTCGAGCTCGATCTCGTCCTTGCGAACCGGCCGTCCGCCCGTGGCCGCCTGGGTGCGGGCGAGGATGTCGTCGGGTGTCGAATCGGGCACGATCAGCTCTCCAGCGGGTTGATGACGAGGCCGGTGATGGCCTTCGGATAGATGTAGGTGCTCTTCTGGGGCATCACGTCGCCTTCGGCGGCGACGGCGAGGATCTCCGCGGCTGGCGTCGGGTCGAGCAGGAACGCCGCGTCCGCGCCATCAGTCCCGGCATCGACGAGCGCGATCGCCCCAGCCGCGTCGTGCGTGTAGATGAGGCGCTCCCCGCCAGCGATGGCCACTGCATCAAGCCCTGCGCCCGCGTCCAGCACGGCACCGAGCAGGGAAACGTCGAGCCGGCGGACCGCCTTGCCGCCGGGACCCAGGATCGTCTCGAGCGCCTTTCGATTCGCCCGCAGGATCCAGCCGCCATCGCGGGTCCACAGTCCCATTCGACCTCCCGAGCGCGGCGGCTCGTCGCCGTCCTGATCCATGGCGCGGAGCAGTTCATCAGCCGACATACGCCGGCTCAGCCTGAAGTGATCGGACAGCACCGTGCGGAGCGTCGCGAGCCCTTCTGGGCCCAGGCCCCGGACGATTCGGTGGGTTGGAAGGACCAGCAGCGGCCCGGCTTCGGGCTCCAGGAGCAGCATCAGGACGAAGTCGTAGCCATGGTCAGCGTCCTCGGTCGCCGGCGCACCAACACGACGCTCGGCCTGGAATCGGAGGGCCGTCTCGTAGCGATGATGGCCGTCGGCAATGGTCAGGGGCACACGGCCCGCGATCTCTGCCAGCGTCTCGGCTCGCCCATCGGTACCGGCGGTGAGGACCCACAGTCGATGACGGTCTCCGACGAGATCCCGGACGTCGACCGCCGCCGGCTGGGCGACGATGGCATCCAGGATCGGAGCCACGCGGTGCTTCGGGTCGCGGTACATCGCCACGATCGGGCTGGTGTTCACATTCGTGGCCCGGAGAAGCCGATAGCGGTCCTCGCGCGGCCCGGGCATCGTCCGTTCGTGGGGCCGAATCCCCTTCCCGAATGGCTCGAGGGCCACCCGGGCGAAGAAACCGCGCCGGATCTCCGGTTCTGTCCGGCCCGGCCGGGCGAACTGCTGTTCGTAGACGTAGATCGACGGGCGTGGATCCTGTCGCAGGGCGCCTTCGCTGCGCCAGTCCGAGAGCAGCCGGGCGGCCCGTCGGTAGCGGTCATCGGTATCCGGATCGCCCGATTCCTCGACCGGGAAGTCGAGCCGCACGACGTTGTGCGATTCCCTGGCCAGCAGGTCACGGCGCAGCTCATCCCCGACGACGTCGTACGGCGGTGCAATGACGCGGCCGAGATCGCCGACCACGCCGGGGTCGAAGCGAAGCGCGCGAAACGGGCGGACGACGGGCACGCAGACCTCGAACTGGATCCGGCGCTACGGCCGAAGCGCCGGCGACACCGCGGATCCTTCGGACCCCGTCGGGTGCTGGCATCCGGATCGTACGATAGCCGCCGCCGCAGCGCCCTTGACCGACGGATCGGGGCTTGGCGAACCGGCGGTCAGCGCCCCGGCTTCGCGCCCAAAACCCGAATGGCGGCGACGCTCGCCAGGTCGTCGAGGGCGGACAGGTCGCCCGGATCCAGGCCGAGGAAGGCGGACCGCACCACCCGACGCATGACCTTCCCCGAACGCGTCTTGGGGAGCGCCGGAACCGCCAGGACCACCTCCGGCTTGAGCGGCTTGCCGAGCGCCCGGACGACCGCTTCTGTGATCTCCGCGCGGATGCTCGGCGTGTCGGCCACCCCACTGGCCAGGACACAGAACAGGGCGATCGACTCGCCCTTGATCGGATGTGGAATGCCGATGGCGGCCGCCTCGATAACGGCCGCGACGCCGACCGCGGCGCTCTCGACCTCGGCCGGCCCGACGCGCTTGCCCGCGATCTTGAGCGTGTCGTCCGAGCGGCCATGGATGTACCAGTAGCCGGCCTGGTCGATCAGCGCCCAGTCACCATGGACCCAGACCCCCGGGAATCGGGACCAGTAGGTCTCCTCGTAGCGTTCGGGGTCTTTCCAGAACCCGCGAGTCATGCCCGGTAGCGGCTGGCGGATGACGAGCTCGCCCACACGGCCACGGACCGGGGCGCCGTCCGGGTCCACGACATCGGCGGCGACGCCGATATTCGGGCCCGAGAACGACGTCGCTCGTACTGGCGTCATGAGGTTCCCGGCCACGATCCCGCCGGACACCTCCGTCCCGCCGCTGTAGTTCACGACGGGGCAGCGAGCCTCCCCGACCTCCCGGAAGAACCACCACCAGGGATCCGGGTTCCAGGGCTCACCAGTTGAACCAAGGACCCTCAGCGAGCTGCGGTCGTGGGCGCGCACTGGCTCCGTGCCGTGCTGCATGAGGGCGCGGATGACGGTCGGGCTCAAGCCGAGGTGCGTTACTCGATGCCGCGCCACGATCGACCACAGTCGATCCGGACCCGGGTGGTCCGGCGTTCCCTCGTAGAGCACCAGGCGGGCACCGAGGATCAGGGCACCCGAGATCGCCCACGGACCCATCATCCAGCCAAGGTCGGTGAACCAGAACAGCGTCTCACCGGCGCGGAGATCGAAGCAGTGGGCGAGGTCCTGGGCGGCCTTGATGGGAAAGCCTCCATGGACGTGGACCGCGCCCTTCGGTCTGCCGGTCGTGCCGGAGGTGTAGATCACCATGTACGGGGACTCCGGGTCGGTCAACGGCCTCGGTCGCGTGGCTGGCAGCGTCGTCGCCGCCATTTCCTCGTCCCACCAGCGATCGCGATCCCTGTTCCAGTCCGCGGCCGGGGCCGCATCGCCGAGTCGGCGGACGACGAGCACCCGCTGGACCGAAGGGGTCTCGGCGAGGGCTTCGTTGGCGGTCGCCTTGAGCGGGACCGCTGCTCCACGGCGCAGGAATCCATCGGCGGTGATGAGAACCGTCGCCTCGCAGTCGCGGAGGCGCGAGCCGATGGCGGTCGCCCCGTAGCCGGAAAAGATCGGCGTGAAGATGGCGCCGATAAGACCCAGCGACAGGACGGCGATGACGGTCTCGGGCAGCATCGGCAGCAGGATCCCGACGCGATCGCCGGGCTTGATGCCGTGGCGGGCGAGCATCGTGGCCGCCCGGTCCACCTCGTCGCACAGCTGGCTCGCCGTGAACCGCAGGATCGCGCCGTCCTCGCCCTCCCAGACGAGCGCCTCGCCATCGGGATCGCGCGCCGCCCGCGGTTCGATGGCCGCAATCGCGTGATTGAACGCGCCGCCAGTCCACCAACGGGTCCACGCCGCCCCACCCGAGTCGTCCAGCACACCCGACGGCTTGCGCTGCCACGGGATGGCCAGGTCGTCGGCCGCGGCACCCCAGAACCATGCGGGGTCCTGTGAAGCGCGCGCCTGGAGCTCGTCGAGCGTGGCGACGCCGGACCGACGAACGAATTGCGCCAGGCGCGAGGCGGCCAGCTCCTCCGGTCCGGGCCGCCAGGCGGCGTCCGGGACGTCCTGTCCGAAGAGCGGCCAGGGCTTCCCGGGATCAGGCACGGCCCGATGCTAGCACCGGGAGCCGGCCGCCCTAGGCGCTTGATCGACGGTTGCGATAGCCTCGCTGGATGAGAAGGCCGAAGGTCCTCCGGGGCTCAGCACTCGGACTCGCCTGCCTCGTCCTGGCCGGCTGTTCGACGATCCTCCAGGCATCCCCGGAACCGACGCCGATGGACTTTCCCGGGATGGCCGGCGAGCTCGCTGGGCAGGGACTGAGCCTCGGCAACTTCACCTCCGGCGACGCCGGCTGCAACGACCCGACGCTCATCCCGATGGCGATCGGATTCGATGCCGCTGGATTGGGTGTCACGACGCCCGTTCGACTGCGTGTCTACATCTTCCGGACCGGCGACACATTCGACCGCAGGCGCCCCGATGTCGATCCATGCGTGGCGCAATGGGCCAAGGATCCGGCGACC
>JBDSJV010000148.1:0-3106 GCA_039917225.1 Candidatus Limnocylindrales bacterium | reverse complement strand
GGACCTGGTCCTCGACGTCCGGCTGATCGGGGTGCGGCCGGACGCCCTCGACATTCAGCCCGAGGAGGTCGAGGCCGACCTCGCCGATCGGTTCCTGAAGGTCCGCGTGCGTGACCGATCGGTGCCGGCGCTGACCGAGGGTCCGTTGCCATCCGAGGACACGATCCTCGGCGCCTTCGTCCGGGAGGTCCAGGCGACGATCGCCGAGCTCGAAGCCGCGGATAGCGTGGACGCCGCCACGGAGGCGCGGGACGTGCTGCGACTCGGGCGCCTCCTACTGGCCGGCGAGGAGGTGACCCTGTGAGGATCACCCGGCTCCACCTCGCCAATCTGCGCCAGCACCGGGACCTGGATCTCGAGCTGGATCGCGGACTGACGGTCGTTCGCGGGCCGAACGAGTCTGGCAAGACGACACTCCAGCGGGCGCTCGAGCTCGCCCTCACGAGACGAGTGACCTCCGCATCCGCCGAGATGGACGCGCTCCGTTCGTGGGGCTCGGGCGAGGATGACCGACCAGTCGTGCGGCTCGAATTCGAGCAGGACGAACTGGACCGGACGACCCACGGTGTGGTCGAGAAGGTCTTCCGCGGTGCGAAAGGCACCGTCCGACTGGAGTACGACGGCCAGGTCGTGACGGATCCGGCACAGGCGGACCAGATCCTCGCGGAGTTGAGCGGCGTTCCAACGGAGGCGTTCTTCCGCTCGACGGCCTCCGTCCGCCATCACGAGATGGATGACGTTGCCCGGGACGAGAGCGCCCTGCGAGATCGGCTCCAGGCCTCGATCTCCGGAGCTGACCGTGGTACCGGACTCGCCAGGCGCAAGCTCGACAAGGCCCTCCACGAGCTCGGCAAGGGAGGCGACAAGCACCCCGGCCAGGTGAAGCTCGCGAGCGCCGCCGTTGCCACGTCCGCCGCCGACGTCGAAAAGGGAGAGGCGGCCCTCGCGCAACTCGAGCAGGACCGGGATCGGTTCGTCCTGGCCCGCGATCGGCGGCTGGAGGCGAACGTCGCGCTCTCTGAGCGTCGATCGATGCTCGAGAAGGCCATGCAGGCCGAGCGGCTGATCGCCGAGCGCGCCGTCGCCCAGGAACGATTCGAGCGGTATCGACAGGCCGTCGCCGTGACGGAGGAAATCGCCACGCTCGACGACACGCACCCGTCCCGCGATCCACTGCCGGTCCTGCGGCCGGTGGTAACGCGGATCCGCGAACTCGATCGCCGGATCGGCGAGCTGCACGCGATCCTGTCCGGGGACATCGACGTCACATTCGAGCTCAAGGAGCCGGAGCCACGAAGCTGGCGCCCCACCGCCATCGCGGCCATGGCGCTCATCGTTGTCGGGCTGCTTGGCGCGGGCCTCGCGGCCGTCTCCGTCGTAACGCTGCCCGGCGGCTACATCGGCCCGCTCGCCCTGATCCTGGTCGGTCTGGGCCTGGCGATCGTCGGTCGCCGTCAGCGCCTCCGGGCGATGGATCTCGGGAGCGAGCGGAGCCTCCGTGACGACGAGATCAACCGCCGACTCCGTGGCCGCTCGCAACTTGAGCAGGAGCTCAAGGAGCAGGAACTGGAGATGGCAAACCAGCTCTCGGGCCTCGAGTTGCCCGATGTCGCCGCGGTCGAAGCGCTCCTCTCGGCCGAGGAAGCCCACGTCGCCACGATCGACCAGCTGCGGGCGCAGCTGAAGGGCCTGGTGGGCCAGGAGCCCGGCGAGGTTCTGCCACAGATCCGCGACGCGGCCGCCCTCGAGATCGAGCAGAAGACCGGTGCCCTCGAGCACCTCGGTCCGATTGCCAAGGAGCCGCGAGCCCGGGAGCGGCTCGAGGTCGAGGTCAAGGACACCGAGCGCGTCCTCGACCAGGCCCGCGACGACGAGGCCAACACCCGTGCCCGCGTCGAGGCGAATACCGTGGACGCCGAGGCCGTCGCCGCGGACGTCGAGCGCCTGGCCGAAGCCCGCGAACACCTGGCCGGCCTGGAGCGTCGGACGCGGGTCTACGAGCAGACACTCAAGGCTATCGATTCGGCGGAGCGCGCCACGATGCAGCGCGCAACCCGCTACCTCGAGAAGCACATGGTGGGCGACCTCGAGGCCGTCACCGACGGCCGATACCGGCGCGTTCGCATTGACGACACGAACCTCGCGATCGAGGTCTTCGCGCCGGAACTCGCGGACTGGGTCCCCGTCGAGTCACTCAGCCAGGGCACCCTCGACGTGGTCTATCTCGCGGCCCGCATCGGTCTCGTCCGCCTCGTCACCGGCGACCGTCGTCCACCCCTGATCCTGGACGACCCCTTCGTGACGCTGGACGATGCCCGCGCGACCCGGGCGCTCAGCCTGCTCAAGCGAATCAGCACGGACTTCCAGGTGATCTACCTGACGACCTCGGACCGCTATGACTCGGCGGCGGACGCCGTGCAGATCCTCGAGGCTCCAACGGCCGTGGATATCGGCGCCGACTGACACCCGGCCCATCCGAGATGCCGATCCTCGGGGAGGCCCCGACGCTCCTGCCGATCGCCCTCGCCCTCGCTGCAGCCATGCTGTGGGGGGCGTCTGATTTCGGCGGCGGACTGCTGGGTCGGCGGGCTCCGATCCTCGGTGTGCTCATCACGACTCAGGGGGTCGGTCTGCTCATCGCGGCGAGCGGCGCGCTGATTCGCGGAGAGCCCGTGCTGGCCGGCAACGACCTCGGCCTCACGATCCTCGCCGGCGGACTCGCGGCGGTGGGCGTCGGCAGCCTGTATGGCGGCCTGGCGGTGGGTCGGATGGGAATCGTGGCACCCGTCACCGCCGTCCTCACGGCCGTGACGCCGGCCCTCATCGGGATCGTTCTGCAGGGTCCCCCCTCGCTCATCGTGATCGCCGGATTCGGGCTGGCCATCATCGCGGTCGTCGTGGTCTCGCTCGTGCCAGACGATGGGTCTCAGCGTCCGACCGGGATCGGCTACGCTATCGTTGGCGGGGTCACCCTGGGACTCCTCGGGGCCGTCCTGAGTCGGATCGACCTCCAGCACATCCTCGGCCCTCTCGCCGTCATGCGTGGCCTGGAGATCGGACTGTTCGTCATCTTCGTGGTGCTGCGCCGCGCTGCCTGGCGCATGCC
>JBDSJV010000147.1:0-2928 GCA_039917225.1 Candidatus Limnocylindrales bacterium | reverse complement strand
ACGAGATCGAGCGCCCGGCCCTCCCGGATGGCGACACACGATGGGCAGGTATCACACGGATCCCCATCCTGGAGATTGGTGCAGTTGACGGCCTTGGCGAGGATCCGGGCGAGGGACGTCTTGCCAGTCCCGCGAGGCCCAACGAACAGCACCGCGTGCGCGACGCGACCCGTCCGAACGGCGTTCTGGAGCGTCTGGACCACCGCACCCTGCCCGACGATCTGGGCGAACGTCTGCGCACGCCAGCGGCGGTAGATCGCCTGGTGCGGCGCGCCGGGAGTGGACGTCTTGGGTTCCGTTGGGCTCGAGGCGCTCTTGGTCACGACGCTCCTCGGGGGCCGATTGATGGTTTGCCAAGTATGCCGTGCACCCCCTGTCGACCGAGCCGCGCCCGGGCCCACCATCTCAAGCGGCTCGGACCAGGCCGTTCCGCGGCACCCGGCGAAGATCGCTTAGTGCTGCTTCCTTCCGGACCTGACACGGTTCGCGAGTCGCCGCTGCGCGGGACCCGGTCCTCATCGTCGCCTGGGTTGGCGGCCTCCGCGCGCGGGGGCCTCGAGGGGGAATTCAGCCCTGCTGGAGCGGATTGCAGGTACAGGGCACCGCTAGTTCCCCGCCTAGCACGGCACGCGAGCGTGGACCGGGAAGCGGGCCCGCACCCCCGTGGCGCCTGCCAGCCGTCGGCGAGGGGTGGCGGAGAGGGGGGGATTCGAACCCCCGACGGGTTGCCCCGAACCGCATTTCCAGTGCGGCGCCATAGTCCACTAGGCGACCTCTCCGCGGGGCCACGATTGCACCCGGCCCGGCGTGGTCGGCCGGGTCTGTTGCTCGCCTATCGCTGGCGAGCCGATCTACCGAGCGCTGCCAAGCACCCGGACCGTTGCGAGCTGCTGGCGGAGAGGGCGGGATTCGAACCCGCGGTGCTTTCGCACACCGCTTTTCGAGAGCGGCACCATCAACCACTCGGACACCTCTCCGCGCGAGAGGATAGCAGAGGGTTCGTTCGGGACCCCGGGACCTAGCGGGCCGCCATGGAATTGAGCAGCTCCTCGGCCTCGTCCCGGCGGAGCCCGCTGACGACCCGGAGACGCCGCTTCATCGCGGGCAGGTCTGCCAGCTGGACGACGCTACCCGCTGCACCCTCCCGCGGATCGGGCGCCGCGAAGACCAGGGCCTCAACATCGCAATTGAGCATCGCCCCGACGCACATCGCGCAGGGCTCGACGGTGGCAAAGATCGTGGCGTCCTGGAGACGTGGCGTGCCGAGCCGACGAGCGGCTTCGCGGAGGGCACCCATCACGGCGTGCGCCGTCGGATCGCCCGTTTCGCTGACGCGCTCGCGCGCTCGCGCGACCATGGCTTCGCCAATGACCGCAACGGCGGCGTGCGGACGCTCACCGTTCGCCGCTGCCGTCCGAGCCTCCGCCAGGGCTTCGCCCATGAAGAGTTCGTAGTTCATGGGGCGATCATACCCGTCGGCGGTTGATGGCTCAGACGACCAGAGTGGCCGCGCCGAACTCAGGACCCCCTCCTCGCCATCACGCATCCCCTGGGAAGGCTAGGATTGCAGCGCATGAATCGACCACAACGTATCGGCATCCTGACCGGCGGGGGCGACGTACCCGGCTTGAATTCGGTCATCAAGAGCGTCACCTACCGAGCCAAGGAACTCGGCGCTGAAGTGTTCGGCATTCGGCGCGGTTGGGAGGGCCTGACCCACGTTCGCCCCGGCACCGAGTTGGACCCGGAGTACGTCCGCCGCCTCGATCGCGCCAACACCCGGACGATCGATCGAACGGGCGGCACGATCCTCCACACGTCGCGAACGAACCCGGCCAAGATGACGGCTGCCAAGCTGCCGCCCTGGCTGGACCCAGCCCTGGCTGAGACATTCCGCGTCGGCGAGGATCGCTTTGATCTGACCCCGCTCGTGATTGATCACCTCGACGAGCTCGGCATCGATGTCCTGGTGGCAATCGGGGGCGACGACACCCTGTCGTTCGCGCGGATTCTCGCCAGCAAGGGCGTGCCGCTGGTGGGTATCCCCAAGACGATGGACAACGACGCGCCAGGGACCGAGTACTGCATCGGGTTCTCGTCGGCGATCACGCGGGCCAAGGAGCTCATCGACCGGCAGCGGACCACCCTTGGCAGCCACGAACGGATCGGCGTCTTCCGGATCTTCGGCCGGGATGCCGGCTTCTCGGCCCTGTTTGCGGCGTACGTGACGTCCGCCCGCTGCGTGATCCCCGAGGTTCGGTATGACGTGGCCAGCCTGGCCGACATCCTGGCCGAGGACCACCGCAGTTCACCGAGCCGCTATGCGATCGTCGTCACCGCCGAGGGGGCCATCTGGGAAGGGGCGGAGATCCCCGAGTACGGGCCGGCCGATGCGTTCGGTCATCGCCACAAGGCCAACGTGGGCGAGGCCCTCGCCGGCGAGCTATCGGCCCGAACCGGGATCGAGAGCCTGGCGATCGAGTTGACGTACGACCTCCGGTCCGGCCAGCCCGACGCCCTCGATCAGATCGTGGCGTCGACCTTCGCGAACGTCGCCATGGATCTGGTGGCCGATGGGATCTTCGGCCAGATGGTGGGCATCCGTGACGGCAAGTACGCCCACGTCGATCTGGCCTCGACCGGCGTTGCGGCACGGCGCGTGGATGTCGAGGCGATGTACAACCTCGAGCGATTCCGGCCTCGCTACGACGGGCGCCTCGGATCCCCGATGCTGCTGGTCGGCCTCGACTGAGACCCGCTCAGCCCTCGAGCCCCGACATTGACCGAATCGCCCGAGCGACGGCTGACATGTCGTCGTCGCCATGGCCCGCGCCGATGAGTCCGACTTCGATCTGCTCGCACAGGGCGGTAATCGGAAGGAACGTACCGGTCTCGCGAGCCAGCTGGAGTGCGATCCCGAGGTCCTTT
>JBDSJV010000146.1:0-2577 GCA_039917225.1 Candidatus Limnocylindrales bacterium | reverse complement strand
GCTCGTCGTGCAGGACGCCAGCGGCGCCATCGAAGTCCTCGTGGCCGCCGATGTCGCTGCGCCCCCGGTCGGAACACGGCTTCGCCTGACCGGACGGGTCGGGGTCGCCTACGGTGCGCCGCGGCTTCGTGCCTCGATCCTGGAGCACATCGGGTCGGGTGCCCTCCCGCCACCCCTCCAGGTTCGCGGGCCCCTCACCGATGGGCACACCTGGCGGCTGGTCACGGTCAGTGGTCGGGTCGAGGACATGAAGAAACTGGGCGACCGCTGGCGAGCCGAGGTCACCGTTGGCGCGCAGCGGATCGTGGTCGTCGGCCAGCCCGGCGCGGGGATCGATATGGCGCACCTGCCCGAGGGCGCGATGGCGACGATCACCGGGATCGTGCGACGGGCCTACGCGAACGCGGGCGATCAGCGCCCCTCGCTGCTTCCGCGTTCGAGCGCGGACATCCGCCTCACGTCGTCAGCCACCGGGGGCGGCGCCGGGGCAACGGGTCGTGGCGCGACGACGGGAGCCGGCGGTGCGCCGGCCTCTGGTGCGGCGGCCGGTCCCGCGAACGCCCGACCGAGCCCGGGTCCCGCCCTCGCGGCGAGCGCTGTCGCGGACGCGGACCTGCGTGACCTGGCGAACGTCGCTGGGCAGAAGGTGCGCGTCGGAGGCCTGGTGACCGAGCTGACCGACGTCGGCTTCACGCTCGACGATGGCACGTCCCTCGGGGCCATCGTGCTCATCGGCTCCGCCCTGGAGTTCCGGTCGCTCATCGAGCCCGGCGACGCGATCAATGTGACCGGAAGGGTCGATCGGCAGGACGACGCCACCTACGCCGTCACGGTCGAGGACGGAGCGGCCATCGTCCTGGGCGCCGACCTTGGTGAGCACCCGTCAGTCAGCCCGGTAGCCTCCGTCGCCTCAGTCGCCTCGAGCGCTGTCGCTCCGGCGGGCGTCCGCGCGGCTCGCCTGGGCGACGGATTCGGCACCCTGCCGGCGACCGGCGCGGGGGTCGCGTCCGCCCTGCTCATCGCCCTGGCTTCGCTCGCGGTCACCCTGCTGCGCCGCCGCCACGCCCGTCGTCTGCTGGCGTCCAGGATCGCTGCGCGGCTGGCCGTCTTCGCCGGGCCACCGGCGGCAACGGCGGACGGACAGGCGCCTGAGCGTGGCCTGAGCGTGGGCCACGCACGATGACGCCGGTCGGCTTCGGCTTGACGCTCGTGAATCAACGGGTCTATCCTCGCCCAAGTTTCGCGCCAGCGAAGCAGGCACACGAGCGAGGGAGAGGTCTTGCCGATCGCGGATACCCGCGTGGACAGCCCAAGAGATCGCCGTATCGCGATCCCCGAAGGCGACCGGCAGTACCACATCGGACTCGGGCCGGGAGACCTGGCCGAGTACATCCTCCTCCCCGGTGACCAGGATCGGACCACCCGCATCGCCGCGTCCTTCGACTCGATCGAGAAGGAGCACCGGAATCGGGAGTTCGCCTCGGCGACCGGGACGTTTCGGGGCCAGCGTGTCTCGGTCGTTTCGACCGGGATCGGCTCCGACAATGTCGAGATCGTGGTTGCTGAGATCCTGGCGATCACGGAACGACCCACCTTCATCCGGGTCGGTTCGTGCGGAGCGCTGCAGCCGGAGATGGACCTGGGCGACCTGGTCATCACCACGGCGGCGGTCCGTCTCGAGTCGACGACAAGCTACTTCGTCCACGATGGGTTTCCGGCGGTGGCCGACTACGAGGCCGTCAACGCACTCATCGAGGCCGCGGAGCGGCTCGGTCATCGGTACCACGTCGGGATCACGGCGACGGCTCCGGGGTTCTTCGGTGCGCAAGGGCGTCCCATCCCGCAGCTGCCCATCCGCTACCCTGACCTGGCGGAGGACATGGCGCGCCAGCGCGTCCTGAACTTCGAGATGGAGGCGTCGGCCCTGCTGATCCTCGCTTCGCTCGCCAGATGTCGAGCCGGCGTGGTCTGCGCGGTCTATGCCAACCGGACGACCGGCCAGTTCATCGGTGGGTCGGACAAGGATGCAGCCGAGGCGGCATGTGTCGAGACGGGCCTGGAAACCCTGCTCGTCCTCGCCGAGATGGATGCCCAGAAGCGTGCGGCATCGACGGACCGCTGGCGGCCGTCGCTGTGGGCGAGCACATGAACCGCGAACCAACCAGCGGACCCGAAGTGCGGATGCGGGACAAGGGTTCCCGCAACGCGTCGCCGAAACCCCGAGGAGGAGCCCGATGGCTGAGGCCTACTGCGTCAAGGACAAGCAGAAGGTAGAAGTCCAGAATCCGCAGCAGATCACCATGAAGAACGGCAAGCCGGCACTTCAGGGCATCTGCCCGATCTGCCATGGCAAAGTCTTCAAGATCGGCGGCTGACGCCACACGTCACTCGCCACGAATACGGCCCCTGCCGGTAACGGCGGGGGCCGTTCCACGTCCGGCTCCCGGGGCCTTCCTGACGTCAAGGGCCGTCCGGCATGTTGCGGCCACGCCCGGGTCCCACTGCTCGGCACCCCTTCGCATCCTTCGAAGTCGAGCGCGACGACGTACGATTGACGCGCTGCGGGTCCGGGAGCCG
>JBDSJV010000145.1:0-2665 GCA_039917225.1 Candidatus Limnocylindrales bacterium | reverse complement strand
ACGATGGACGTCCCGCCGTACGACCGGACCGCCTCCACGGTCAGCCCATCGAAGGAGTTGACGTCGATGCGCTCCACGGGCAGCCCGGCTTCCGAGATGGCCGCTCGCAGCACCGCCATCCGGGTCTCGGCATCAAGGAGGGGCGCCTTGCGCGGGTTTCGGAGCACGGCGACGATCACGCGGTCGAAGACGCCAAGGGCGCGCCCCAGGACATCGAGGTGGCCATTCGTCACTGGATCGAAGGATCCCGGATAGACCGCGACGCTCACGACGGCGCCTCCACTGGCTGGACCACGCGATAGAAGGTGAGCGCCGTGTCACCGAAGCGCCGTGCTCGGTCCGATGCTAGCAGCCCGATCCGGTCGGGAGGCTGGAACCGCCAGAAGTGCTTCGCCACCACGATGCCGGTGGCCGCGACGAGGCGCGGTTGACCGCCGAGAATCTCGAGTACCGACGCCAAAAGCTCGGGCTTGTCATACGGCGGGTCGATGATGACGACGTCCCACGGGCCGTCCTGGGTCGACACCTCGGAGGCAAGCCACCTCAGCACCTCGGACTCGACGATCCGGGCAGGGGTCCCGGCCAGCCGGGCACGGACGAGGTTGGCGCGGATGATGGCAATCGCCTGTCGATCCCGCTCGACGAACGTCGCCGCGCCAGCGCCGCGCGACAGCGCCTCGATCCCGGCCGCTCCACTGCCGGCGAACAGGTCGAGGACCCGGCGATCCCGAAGCTCCGGTTCGAGGATCGCGAACAGGGCCTCCTTCACCCGGTCCGACAGTGGGCGCGTCACGTCGCCGGGCGCGGCGAGGCGCAGTCCGCGTGCCGTCCCGGCGATGACCCGCCCAGCACCGCCATCCGAAACCCGTGGGCTCATGTACTCGACCCCGCATCACCCCGAGCGATCGGTGACAGCCAGCCGAGCCGGAGTTCCGCGGCCAGCGCGTCATGCCCGCTCACGAGCAGACCGGCCGGGTCGAGCAGGGTCTCGGCCACTTCCCGGGCGCGGATCGCGAGATCCCGATGCTCGTCCCGCTGGAGCGAGGCCACACGCAGCGCGGGCAGGCCACTCTGCTCGAAGCCAAGGACATTGCCCTCGCGCCGCAGCTCCCAGTCCTTCTCGGCCAGGGCGAAGCCGTCACGTTCGTCCCGGATGGCGGCGAGGCGCGCACGAGCCGTCTCGTCCTCCGAGTCCGACACCAGGACGCAGAAGGACTCCTCGCGACCTCGGCCCACCCGCCCGCGCAGCTGATGCAGCTGGGCCAGACCGAACCGATCGGCACTCTCGATGATCATCATCGTTGCCTCGGGGACGTCGACGCCCACCTCGACGACCGTGGTCCCGACCAGCACGTCGAGCTGACCGGCCAGGAATCGCGCCATCTCGGCATCGCGGTCGGACGGTCGGAGCCTCCCGTGGACCAGGCCGACGCGAAGTGGCGCGAGCAGTTCGGTCAGCCGCACTGCCTCCGCCTCGGCAGCGACGGCGGTTGACTCGACGAGCGCCGGATCCGGCGATCCGAAGAAGTCAATCTCGACCGGACCTGCGTCGGTCATCTCGTCGGGGGGCAGGATCAGCGGAACGACCACGAAGGTCCGGTTCCCGCGGGCGGCCTCGGCCCGGACGCGCTCCCAGGTCCGGTCCAGGTCCGAGAAGCCGCGAATCCCGGTCCTCACCGCCACGCGGCCCTCTGGCGGCGTGCGCAGGTCGGTGACATCGAGGTCTGCGTAGAGCACCTGGCCGAGCGTCCGCGGGATCGGCGTCGCGGTCATCAGGAGCACGTGGGGCACCGATCCGCCCTTCGCCTCGAGCGCGGCCCGCTGCTCGACCCCGAAGCGATGCTGCTCATCGATCACCGCGAGTCCGAGATCCGCGAATCGAACGGCCTCCGAGATCAGCGCGTGGGTCCCCACCACGACACCGGCCTGTCCCGACGCCAGGAGGTCGCGGGTGCGGGTCGCATCCGAGCCACGCATCGACCCGGTCAGGAGCTCGACGCCAATGCCGAGGCTGGCGAGCATGTCGGCGAGGGTCCGCTGATGCTGCCGGGCGAGGAGGTCCGTCGGCGCCAGGAGCGCACCCTGCCGCCCGGCCAGCGCCGTCGACGCGAGCGCCCAGGCCGCGACGGCCGTCTTGCCGGAACCCACGTCACCCTGGAGGAGCCGGAGCATCGGCGTGGTGCTGGCGAGATCGACCCGGATCTGGTCGATCGCCGCGGCCTGGTCCGGAGTCAGGCTCACGGTCCGGCCGACCTTCTCCGACAGCGCGGCGGTGAGGGTCGCCCGGATGGCCGCGTCAGTCTGATCGGCGGTCACGACCGCACGGCCATGCTCCCCCACCCGCTGGCGCCGGCGTCCGACCATGCCGATCTGGAGCGCCAGCAACTCATCGAACGCGAGCCGCCGGAGAGCCGCGTCCCGCCGCTCGAACGTCGTCGGATAGTGAGCTTCTTCGAGGGCCTCCCCGATCGCGACCAGTTGCAACTGCTGGCGGATCCGTTCTGGCAGGTACTCGCGATAGAACGCGGCCGTCGCGTCCAGCGCCGCGCGGACCGCCCGGCGCAACGTGTTCGCGGTCAGGCCCGCCGTCAGCCGGTAGATCGGCACGATCCGGCCGGCATGGAGCAGGGCTCCGCCGTCATCGGCCTGGAATTCGGGGTTGTCC
>JBDSJV010000144.1:0-2798 GCA_039917225.1 Candidatus Limnocylindrales bacterium | reverse complement strand
CCCGATCGGGCAGCGTCAGGCCGGCAAGCCCATCGCCCGCGAATTCGACAAATGATCCGACGACCCCGAACGAGCGGAGCATCTCGGTCACCACGAGCACCAGGTCGGTCGCCGTCGAGCCGCGTGGAAGCTCGCCGGTCAGGCGGACCCCGACGATGCGGGGCATCGGCTGGTAGACGGGCTGGCCGAGAAGGACCGCCTCGGCCTCGATCCCGCCGACGCCAAATCCCAGGACACCGAGGCCGTTGATCATCGTCGTATGCGAGTCCGTTCCGACCACCGTGTCTGGAAAGGCGACCGGACCGGCCTCGTCGACTCGCTCGGTGATGACCGTCGCGAGGAATTCGAGGTTCACCTGGTGCACGATCCCGGTGCCCGGCGGGACGACACGCAGATCCCGGAATGCGGTCTGCGCCCAGCGCAGGAGCTGATAGCGCTCCCCGTTCCGCTCGTATTCCCGCTCCACGTTGCGGGCGAAGGCCGTTGACGTTCCGAAGGCATCGACCTGGACCGAGTGATCGATCACCAGGTCGGCCGGGACCAGCGGGTTGACCAGTGAGGGATCGCCTCCAAGTGCAGCCATCGCGTCGCGCATCGCGGCCAGGTCGACGATCGCCGGCACGCCGGTGAAGTCCTGGAGGAGGACCCGGGCCGGCATGAACGGGATCTCCGCATCCCCGCCGGCCTCCGGCCGCCACGATGCCAGCCGCTCCACGTCCGCGGCCTCGACGATTCCGCGGCCCGCGTGTCGCAGGGCGTTCTCCAGCAGGATCTTGAGCGTGACCGGTGTCCGCGCCAGGTCGATTCGATCCCCGAGCGCGGACAGGCGGTAGTAGGCGGTCGCTCCCTCGCCGAGGAGACTGCGGGCACCGAATGGATCTGCGACTGGCACGGCGTTCGGTCCCTCACTAGGTGGCTACACTCGTCTGGATGACAGCGTACCGCGACCGAGCGCCAACCCGGGGGAACCAGTTTCCATGAGGGCGTGGCCGGAACCGCGCCCCGGCGACCGCGCACGGGAAGCGGACGACACGCTCCGCGAGCTCGAGGAACGCGGAATCGCCCTGGATCCACCGGCTCCGGGATCTCATCATCACGACGACGCAGGTCTGCCTGAGGCACACGCCCACCCGCACATCCATTCCGGGCCCGGCGACCCACCATCGATCGGGATCGTCGGTGGGGGAGCGGTCGGGCCCGCGCTCGGCGCGGCGCTCCGTCGTGCTGGCTGGCCCGTCGTTGCCATCGCCTCCCGCGATCCCGTTCGGCGGGCGCACTTCCAGGCGGCCGTTCCCGGTGCCCGAGCGTTTGCCGAAGCCACCGCCTTGCTCGATGAGGTCGATCTGATCGTCCTCGCCGTTCCGGACGATGCTCTCGCCGGACTGGCTGGAACGCTCCGGATGTACAGCGGGCAGGCCATGATTCACACCTCCGGCGCGGTTGGCGCCGAGGTCCTGGAGCCTGCCATGGCCGCGGGAACGCAGATCGGCTCGTTCCATCCACTGGTCGCCTTCGCCGATACCGAACGCGCCGTCGCCGCCTTGAAGGGCGCCACGATTGCGATCGAGGGAGACGATCAGCTCGCCTCCCTGCTGGCCGACATGGCCAGGGCGCTCGGTGCCACGGCTGTCCGCCTGGTGCCGGGAACCAAGGCCGCCTACCACGCTGCCGCTGTGCTCGCAGCCGGCGGGTTCGTTGCCCTTCTCGATGGGATCGTCGAGCTGGGAGCCGTCGCCGGGCTCGACGAGGCCGGGTCCCTGGCGGTCTACGGACACCTGGCCGAGCAGACCCTCGGCAACGCGCGGGCCCTTGGACTCGCCCGGGCACTCACGGGCCCGATCGTCCGGGGGGACGCTGGGACACTGGCCAGTCACCTGGCGGCACTCCGTGCCCATGCTCCATCGGTTCTGCGGCTCTACGTCGCCGCAGCCGAGCGAGAGATCGCCATCGCAGAACGTCGTGGCATCCTGGCACCGGAGAAGGCCAATTCGATGCGCGAGATGCTTGCGACGCAAGCCTGACGCGCTACCATGTGCGCAATGGACCACAGCATCGCCGCCAGGTACGCAGCCCGCCCGACGGCGAGCTTCCCGCGAGCCTCCCTCCGGATCCGTGAACCGCGACTCGGTCTGGGCGCCGCGGTTGCGTTCCGGCTGCTCCCGGGACGCGCGATCGGGCTTCGGCAGAACCACGGTGCATCGCTGGCGAGTCTCCGACGCGACACGCGGGCGATCAAGCCGACGCGCGCCCGCGTACCGGCCTCGGGGCGACCACGTCCGGCTGTGTCCATGACCTGGATCCGATCTCCTCGATTCGGCCGGTCGAGCGCCTCGACGGCGCCGTGGCTGGGCTGAGGTCCGCCACCGCCACTTCGGCCGGCGGGATCGTCATCTCGAACGTGGGCGGACGACCGTCCCTCGTGATCGGCCTACGGCGACGCGACGGCAAAGGTCGGCGCCCGACCTGGACCCTGCCCAAGGGAACCCCTGATCCGGGGGAGTCCATGGAGGAGACCGCGGTGCGCGAGGTCGAGGAGGAGAGCGGGCTCAAGGTCACGATCCTCGAGCCGCTTCCATCGATCTCGTACACCTTCATCGAGAGTGGAACGCGGATCGACAAGACCGTCCACTACTGGCTGATGGAGCCGGTCGGTGGCGACCTCGCGAAGCATGACCATGAGTTCCAGCGCGTCCGCTGGGTCACGTTCGAGGACGCTGGGCACCTGCTGACTTTCGAAACGGAGCGCTGGCTGGTCGCGCAGGCGGCGGACCACCTGCCCATGACGATTGGCACGCCGT
>JBDSJV010000143.1:0-8093 GCA_039917225.1 Candidatus Limnocylindrales bacterium | reverse complement strand
CGGGCTGTGCGTTCAGATCCCAGTGCGCGGGTACGGAATCCAGCTGGCGGATGCATCCCTGATCCGTGCAGCTCACGACCTGGGATTGCCGGTCCATGTCTGGACCGTCAACGATGCGGCCGACATGCATCGCCTCCTGGATCTTGGTGTCGACGGGCTCATGAGCGATCGCCCCGGCCTCCTGCGCGACGTGCTGGAGTCCAGGGGGGAATGGCCAGTGATGACAACCGGGTAGGATCGCGACATGCCATCGACCGACCAGGATCGAGCTGAAGCGCTGGCGCGCCTGTACGACCTCGACGTGTCCGCCGACCCCGGCGACGTCGATCTCTACCTGGCCCTCGCCGAACGGGTCGGTGGGCCGGTCGTTGAGCTGTGCGCGGGCAGCGGCCGGGTCGCCGTTCCCCTCGCTCTCGCCGGACACGAGGTCACGGCGGTGGATCTCGACCCGGCGATGCTCGCCCGGGCAGGTGCACGGGCTGCGGCCGAGGGTCCGGAGACGTCGGCTCGACTGCGCCTGGTTCACGGCGATCTGCGCACGGTGTCCCTCGTCGGGGCCGGCACGTTTCGTCTCGGCATCATCGCCCTGAACTCCCTCCTGCTGCTCGGTGGTCCCCGGCAGCAACGCGAGGCCATTGCGATCCTGGCCGGGCTGCTGGCTCCCGGGGGCCTGGCGGTCGTCGATACGTGGCTTCCCCTCGCCGATGACCTCGCCCGCTACGACGGGCGTCTCGGGCTGGAATGGGTTCGCCGGAATGAAGAATCCGGCAGCGACGTGGTGAAGACGACGACGGCCTGGTATGACAGCGCGACGCGCGTCGTGACCCTGACCTCGATCTTCGACGAGGCGGCCCCGGGCGGGCCGGTCCGTCGCTGGATCCGCGAGGACGCCCTGCACCTGGTGGCGGCGACCGAGCTGCAGATCCATGCGGAAGATGCAGGCCTAGAGGTCGAGGTCGTTGCCGGCGGGTACGACCTCGAGCCGATCGAGCCGGGGGACGGGCGCGCCATCCTGGTCGCTCGCCGCCCGCCCGGCGCGTGATACCTTGAGTTCAATGGCCGCCAGCGATCCGATCCGCCTCCTGCTCGTCGAGGACGT
Source organism: Candidatus Limnocylindrales bacterium (assembly GCA_039917225.1). Lineage (GTDB taxonomy): Bacteria > Chloroflexota > Limnocylindria > Limnocylindrales > CSP1-4 > UBA5189. Next base: position 6,994 of record JBDSJV010000143.1, on the reverse strand, counting down.
CCCGCAGGTTGCGCAGTATGTCCGGGGACTCCTGATGTCCCAGGGCCAGATCAAGCTGATCGACGTCATCTCCGATGGCGGCAAGGCCGTCCTCCAGGTTCCCGAAGTCCGCCCCGATGTCGTGATCATCGACGCCCTGCTCCAGGGTCGCGTCAAGGCGGACCAGGTGGTCGACCGCCTGCGCGAGGCGGGGATCGCGGTCCCGGTGATCCTGCTGACGGTTCCCCAGCAGCCGGTGGATCCCGACCCAGCGAGGGGAATCTATGGCGTCCTTTCGATGCCGTTCTCCGGATACGACCTCATCAAGGCGATTTCGCAGGCGCAGAAGGAGGCCCAGGAGGGGGAGGGGACTGCCCAGGCCCGGGCGATCGCGATCTTCGCTCCAAAGGGAGGCGTCGGGCGAACCACCATCGCCTTCAACCTCGCGGTTGCTGCCAGCCGGCAAGGCCGGCGCGTCGCCCTGGTTGACGGGAGCATTCAGTTCGCCGACCTTCGGTCGCTCCTTCGCGTGCCGGTCGATGCACCGTCGATCCTGGACCTGCCGACCGATCGGGTCGCCGAGTCCGACCTCAACGAGGTCCTCTGGCGCGATCCATCCGGGATCGACATCCTCCTGGCGCCGCCGCGGATCGAGATGTCCGAGATGGTGACCGCCCGGGACGTCGAGAAGGTCCTGTCGCTGCTGCGGCGGGTCTACGACACCGTGATCATCGACATGTCGGTCGCACTCGACGAGCTCAACCTCGCGCTGCTGGACCGGGTCGACACGATCCTCGAGATCGTTACCTACGACTCGATGACCATCCACAACACGATTGCTCTCGCGGACACCTTCCGTGTCATTGGATACTCGGCGTCGAAGGTCCAGTACCTGCTCAATCGTTCCGACGCCAGTGGCGGGATCGACCCCGCCTCGCTCATCAAGGCGCTGGGCCGTGTTCCCGAACATTCCGTCCGATCCGACGGCCTGGTCGTGGTGGCGGCCAACAACGAGGGTGTGCCGTTCGTCCTGTCGAATCCCGGAGCCGGTGTGAGCCAGGACCTCGAGCGAGTCGCTGCCACGCTGCTCGGATCCGGCCAGATGGCGGCCGCGGTCACGCGCTGACGGCGGATGGCGGACCCCCGGCCGATCGGCGTTTTCGACTCCGGCGTTGGAGGCCTGACGGTGCTCCGGGAGATCATGCGGCGCTCCCCGGGAGAGTCGACGATCTACCTCGGCGACAATGCCCGCGCCCCGTACGGCACCAGGACTGACGAGGAGGTCCTCGCGTTCTCCACTGAAGCGATCGACGCGCTCGTGGAGATGGACGTCAAGGCCGTCGTCATCGCCTGCAATACCTCGACAGCCGTCGCGATTGGTGACCTCCGGCGCCGCCACGACCTGCCGATCCTCGGCGTCATCCGCCCGGGAGCCGTGACCGCGGCCCTCACCTCGAGGAATCGCCGCGTCGGCGTGATCGCCACCCCGGCGACCATCCGGTCCCACGCCTACTTCACGGCGATCAAGGAAGAGAACCCGGCGGTCGAGGTGTATGAACATGCGACCCCCGCCCTCGTTCCGATGGTCGAGGCCGGCCACGTGGAAGGTCTTGAGATCGAGGCCGTCGTCGCTGATGCGCTCGGTCCGCTCCTGGGAGAGCGCGATGCTGCGGGGGAATTCATCTTCCCGCTCCCGGCATCGGCGCGGATCGACACGCTCCTGCTTGGCTGCACCCACTACCCGCTGATCCGCTCGGCGATCGAGGCGGTCGCCGGGCAGCGCATCGCCATCGTGGACTCAGCATCGGCGACCGCGTCGGCGGTCCACGACCTGCTGGCGATCAACGGGCTCGAGGCCCCGGGAAGCTCTCGCGGCACGGCGGCCGACCCCGGGTCCGAGGGCCACTCAGCCCCGAGCCCGCGGATCGGCTTGCCCACGCACGTGCAATTCACGACCGGTGATGTCGACGCCTTTCGGGCAATCGCCAGCCGGATGTTCGGCGATGCGTTTCCGGATGTGGCGTCCATCGAGTTTTCGACGGCCGACCGCGGACGGCGGCCGGCATGACACGGGGACGCTCCAGATGACTGCCAAGCCAGCCTGGATCTCCGATCGACGCTGGCAGGTCGGGTTCCTGTTCGGGTCCGCGCTCGGGATCGCGGCGACGATCGCCGGCCGTCGGGCCGAGCGTTCGGCCCTCCGCGGACTCATCGACTGGGATGAGGTCGAGCGTCTGGCCTTGGGCCGCCTTGATGGGCTCCCCGGTCGTCTCTCGGGCGAAGAGCTGCGAGCGTCCGAGCCCGCGTACCGCGCGGCGATGACGATCGTGGCCCCGCGCCTGGCTGCTGTCCTCGGCACGCCCCTGCCCGGGGTCGTTGAGCGGGCCCGGGTCGTTGATCGGGCCGACTGGATCCGGGCGAATATCCGGACGTTCCGTGCCGTGGTGTCGCGCATCGAAGGACCGCTCCTGGAGCAGATGCTCAGGTCGGGTGGGGGACTCGGTGCCTCGACGATGATCATTGCCAACCGCTGGGCCACCAATCGTCAATTCGGGTTCCTCCTCGGATTCATGAGCTCGCGGGTCCTCGGGCAATACGACATCGCCTTCCTGGCGGCCGAGTCGGAGGATGGGCAGCTCCTGTTTGTCGAGGAGAACATCCGCTCGACGGCCCGGGCGCTCGGTGTGCCAGTTGGGCCGTTCCGTACCTGGATCGCGCTCCACGAGACGACGCATGCCTTCGAATTCGAGGGACACCCGTGGCTACGGCCGTACCTCGCCGAGCGGCTGGAGCGTCAGCTGACGCTGTTCAGCGGCTCGGCCGAGTCGGCTGGTCGCGACGTGGTCTCGGCCCTTGCCCGCGCGCTGCGTGGCGACTCCAACGGCGAACACTGGATGGAGCGGCTGATGAGCGACGAGCAACGCTCGCTGTTCCGCGAGACGCAGGCTGCCATGAGCCTTCTCGAGGGCTTCAGCGACTACGTCATGGACGCCGTCGGGCGGGATCTCGTCCCGGGAATCGAGCGCATCTCCGCCCGGTTCCATGAGCGGCGCCGCGAGCGGACCGGCTTCGAGCGCCTCATCCTCCGGTTGACCGGGATGGACCTCAAGCTGGAGCAGTACAAGCGGGGCGAGGCATTCGTGCGCGCGATCGTGGATGCGCGCGGGCGCTCGGCGCTTGATCGCATCTGGTCCTCGCCATCCACGCTGCCGACATTCGACGAGATCGCTGCGCCAGAGCGCTGGATGACCCGCGTGCTCGATGGCGGCGCGGGAGTCGAGTCGTGACCGACGACGTGATGCGGCCGGGGCCCGGGAGTGGGCCCGGGGGGGTTCCCACGGCGGTGGCAGTCAGCCCCATCCTGTCGGCCCGGGTCCGGAACCAGGATCTGGACCGGATCCGCGAGGCGGCGCCAGGGACCCGGATCGTGAACCTGTCGGTCGAGGGACTCGCCGACGGGCCACTCGAAGACGTCGAGGTCCTGCTCCGCGGCTGGCTGAGCTCGGAGGCCTTTGACCGACTGGTGGCCCGGGCGCCGCGCCTGCGATGGGTTCATTCCGCAACCTCGGGCGTGGAGCGCGCACTGACGCCGACCGCCCGCGAGCGCGGCTTGACGGTCACGAACGCCCGCGGTGTCTTCACCCGCCCGATTGCGGAGCATGTCCTGATGCTGATCCTCGCGATCAGCCGTCAGCTACCGCAGCTCCTCGAACTGCAGCGCGAGCGAACGTGGCAGCCGCTCCAGGGGGTCGAACTCCGCGAGCTCACGATCGGGATCGTCGGCTACGGATCCATCGGTCGCGCGGTCGCCTCGCTGGCCGGCGCATTCGGGGCACGGGTCATCGCCTTGCGTCGGCACCCCGAGGCGGCTGGCGCTTCGGCCTCTGGCGGAGGACTACAGATGCCCGGCGGGACCGTTTCGTCGGACGATGCATTCCCGTTCGTCCCGGTGCCTGCCCGGATCGTCGGACCAGCCGATCTCCACGAGTTGCTTGGTGCTTCGGACATCGTCGTCCTGGCCGCCCCGCTGACACCGGATACCGAGGACATGATCAACGAGGCGGCCCTCGCCGCGATGCGGCCCGATGCCTGGATCATCAACGTGGCTCGTGGCCGGCTGATCGACGATCACGCCCTGCTTGAGGCGCTCCGCGAGCGACGCATCGGCGGCGCGGCGCTGGACGCCTTCCGCCAGGAGCCACTCTCGCCGACCTCGCCGTTCTACGACGTGGCGAACGTCATCGTCACGCCGCATACCGCCTGGTCTTCCGCCCGGGTCCTGGACCGGAGCATCGACCTCTTCTGCGAAAACCTCCGACGGTACGCCGCCGGCGAAGCGCTCCATAACGTCGTGGATCCGGGCGCCGGCTACTGACCCCGAGGCGCTCAGGACGGTTCGAGCCCACTGCGACACAATCCCACCCATGCAGATTGCGATCGTCGGCCTGGCCGGAAGCGGCAAGACCACTGTCTTCAACACCCTGACCCGCGGTCACGCCGAGACGGGCGGCTTCGGTGGGATGACGCTGAACGTCGGGGTGGTCAAGGTGCCGGATGAGCGGCTGGACCGACTGGCCGAGATCTTCAAGCCCAAGAAGATCGTCCAGGCCGACGTGACCTACGTCGATCTGCCGGCACCGCCGCCGTCCTCGGAAGGTCGAATCGGAACCGAGGAGCTGCCGGCCGAGCACCTGGCGCGGCTCCGGGATTCGGACGCCCTTCTGCATGTCGTCCGAGCCTTCGAGTCCGCTTCGGTACCGCATCCGGATGGAAACGTGGACCCGGCCCGGGACCTTGAACGACTGGATCTCGAGTTCATCCTGGCCGACTTGGCGATGGTCGATCGGCGCCTGGACCGTCTCGCCTCGTCGGGTCGCCACGGGACGACGGCGGAGCGCGAGGCCAACGAACGCGAGGAAGTCGTGCTGAGTCTGCTCAAGACGGAGCTTGAGGCGGGTCGGCCAATCCGCGACATCGAGCTGGACGGCGATGCCTCAAAGGCGATCCGTGGCTTCCGGTTCCTGACCGAGAAGCCGGTCCTCGTCCTGCTCAACATCGGTGAGGACGACATCGCCTCGGCGGCGGATCGGGTCGCGGCCATCGGGGCCGGCTACGTCCACCAGCAGGCGATGGTGGACGCACTGTCGGCGAAGATCGAAATGGAGCTTGGCGAACTGCAGCCTGGCGAAGCGGCCGCGTTCATGGATGAGCTCGGGATCATCGAGTCGGGACTCGGGCGCGTGATCTCGCTGTCCTACCAGCTACTCGGCCTGATCTCGTTCCTCACCGCCGGCCCCGACGAAGTTCGAGCCTGGCCGATCTCTGATGGCAGCCTCGCGGTCGATGCCGCCGGCGCGATCCACACGGATCTGGCCAAGGGCTTCATCCGCGCGGAAACCGTTTCCTACGAGGATCTGCTGTCACTGCGGTCGATGGCCGAGGCCAGGAAGGCCGGGCGGCTCCGATCCGAGGGGCGAACCTACCGCGTTCGCGACGGTGACGTCCTCGAGATCCTCTTCAGTCGCTGACGGTGGTCCTGGCAGCGACTCCAGGCAGTCGGTCAGTTCTGGTTCCCGGCGTCCGGATCGAACTGGGCATAGACGCCCCGGTAGTCCGCGTCGCCGATGACCTCGATCTGCTCCGGCTCGTCGTCCTCACCGTCCTCGTCGTCCGCGCCGCCATCGAGGTCGGCGAGAAAGTTGTCGTCCTCGATCTTGCTGACGTTAACGGCTGCGGTCAGGCGATCATCCGAGATGAAGACGAAGCCATAATGCCGTTCCAGCTCCTCGGCGATGGCCTCGACCAGGGTGTCCGATGCGAAGCTGTCCTGGAGCTGGCGGCGGAGGGTCTGGACGATCGTGAAGAACTCGTCGGCTCCCATTTCCTCGTCGCGGCTCAGAAGCACGTCGTAGAAGAGATCAGCGTCCCCTTCATGGAGCTCGTAGAAATACATCACCTCGCTCCTTTCCGTGGGGCCGGATCGTACGGCCGACGGGCTGAGTATAGGGCGCTCGCCGCATGACATTGGACCAGTCGGTGGTCGTCGTCGGCTCCGCCTCTCGCGACATCGTGGAGGACGACCCTCGAGGCTGGCGCCTTGGCGGCGGCGTCACGTACGGTGGACTCACGCTCGCCCGGCTGGGCTTGCCGACGAGAGTTCTCGTCGGCGTTGACGAGCCCGCGGCTGGGGCCCACGAGCTGCAGGCCCTTCGGGATGCGGGTGCCGAGGTCGTCCTGGTTCCCCTTGCGCGGACGCCCGTGTTCGAGAACATCGAGACGCCGAATGGACGGATCCAGACCTGCCTTGAGCCGGGTGGTCCGCTCCCGATCCAGGCGTTGCCAGCGCACTGGCGATCGGCAGGGGCGTGGCTCTTGGCCCCCGTGGCCGACGAATTGGGCGACGAATGGGCGGCGGCGCCGGCGCCCGGCGCGCTCGTCGCATTCGGGTGGCAGGGTGTCCTTCGCGAACTGCCGCGCGGCGGGCGCGTCCAGAAGCGCTCGCCTGCCGCGTCACCCCTCCTTCGGCGCGGGGACATCGTGGGTGTCAGCCGCCACGATGTCGATCCGGCCCTGCCCCTCGATCGCCTGTGGCACCTGCTTGCGCCAGATGCGGTCCTCCTGGTGACGGAGGGGCATCTCGGTGGCTGGGAGATCCGGCTCGCGGCGGGCGAGGCGGCGGGACGACGGCAATATCCGGCGATTCCGGCTGTCGTTGACGTCGATCCAACTGGGGCCGGTGACGTCTTCCTCGCTGCCTACCTCGCCGCCCAGATCCGTCACCCGGCGAGCGGATCAGAGCGCCACGGAAGCGACCTTCGGCTGGCAGCCGCTACCGCGTCGTTGAACGTCGAGGGGGCCGGCCTCTCAGGAGTGCCGGACCTTGCGGCCGTCACGCGGCGGGTCGTCGCCGCGCTTCACGATCCCGGGCTCGGCTGAGCACCGCTTCCGGTACGCGAGGTCGCGGCCGAGTCCGGCCGGGCGGTGCGGCGGGCAATTCGCACTCGGAGCCGACTCG
>JBDSJV010000142.1:0-9472 GCA_039917225.1 Candidatus Limnocylindrales bacterium | reverse complement strand
GCCTGGGTTGGCGTCAGTCCGTCCAGGGTCGAGCCGTCGACCTTGGCCACGACGTCGCCTGGCTTGAGGCCGGCGCCCAGGGCCGGGCTGCCATCCAGCGGGGCGACGATGACGAGACGGCAGTCCGGCCCGAAGGTGCTGCAGTCGATGGTCTCGCCCTTCGCGTTGACGGTTCCGATCTCGGCGCCGATCCCTTCGAACTCGCCGGAGATGTCCTGGAGGGTGTCCCGGAACTCGTCCGACGTGAGATACGTGGAGTACGGGTCCCCGACCGCCCCGACCATGCCTCTGATAGCGCCCTCGATCAGTGCCTTGCGATCGACCGGGCCGAGGGCGAACCGATCCCGGATGGCCGCGTAGACGTCCCAGAACGGCTTGAACGCGGCCTCATCCGCCGCGGGAGTGCCGGGCTGCGCCGCCTGGCGCTGCCCCAGGACGTAGCCCGAGGCGAACAGGGCGCTGCCCGTCAGGACGATCACCAACACAGCCGCGAGGCCGACCAGCAGGCGTCCCGAGCGGCCGCCTCGATTTGCGGAAGTCGGCCCCCCCGCGGCAGGGACGGCCCCGGCCGAATCTGAGGTCCAGTTGGCGGCCCCGGTCGGGTCGGGGGCGATTGGCGTGGGTGGGTCAAAACGATCGGGGGGTGGGGCGTTGGAGGACATCGGCCGATGGTACCCTCGGCGCGGCTCCTGCGGGTCCTTCGTGACGGAATCCACACACGGACCCTTCGTGCGCGCTTCACCGGCCCTAGCGAATGAGGTACGTCCGGATCGAGACGAAGGCCCCGAGGACGCCGAGTCCGACTCCGGAGCCGACGACCAGCACCGCGACGTCCCGGGCGATGGCGCCCACGCGGATCGGCAGGACTCGGAAGAACTCGAACATGAACGCGGACAGCGGTTCGGCCGCAGCCGCGATGACCCCGAGCGTGATCGCGGCGCCCAGCAGCCCGATCAGGGCACCCTCGAACACGAACGGCCAGCGAATGAACGCGTCGGAGGCTCCGACCAGCCGCATCACCTCGATCTCCTCGGCTCGAGCCACCACCGCCAGGCGGATCGTGTTGATGATGATGAACAGGACGATCGCCCCGATCACCGCCAGGATGACGACCCCCGCCGATCGGAGGAACTCGGTGACCGTCAGGACGCGATTGACGAGGTCGGTGATGTTCTTCACCCGCTCAACCAGCGGATCAGCGCGCAGCGCGTCGGTGACGGCCGCGAAGTCTTCGGGGTTGCGGAGCTTGACCTCGAGGCTCGCGCGGAGCGGATTGGTGTCGAGGTAGCTCGTGAGGTCCTCCTCACCCTGGGCGGATCGGGCATCACGGAACCGCCGGAGCGCCTCCTCGGGTGAGACATAGACGACGTCGCGGACCTCGGGCAGGGCGGCGACCCGCAGCCTGAGCTCCTCGATCGCGGATTCGCTCGCGGCCCCGCGCAGGTCCGCGACCACCTCGACTTTCTGCTCGACGAACTGGAGTCCGGCCAGGAGGCCGCTCTGGACGATGAAGAAGCCGGACAGCAGGAGCAGCATCAGGGTCATCGTCGCTGTCGCGGCGAAGCTCATGGCGGCATTGCGCCAGAAGCCCATCCAGGCACGCGACAGACTGAACGCCAGGAACCGGATCACGGCCGTCAGCCCTGTCGGTGGTAACGACCACCGACCTCGTCACGGATCACCCGACCCTCCTCGAGGGCGATGACGCGCTTCCGGAGGGCCGTCACGACCTCGGCGTTGTGCGTCGCCATCAGGACGGTGACTCCGAGCTGGTTGATCCGCAGGAGCAGCTGGATGATCTCCCAGCTGATGAGCGGATCCAGGTTTCCGGTCGGCTCATCGGCGATGACGAGGCGAGGATCGTGGACGAGCGCGCGGGCGATCGCCGTCCGCTGCTGCTCCCCGCCCGAGAGCTGTCGAGGAAACTGGTCCGCCTGGGGCCCGAGGCCCACGACGCGGAGCGCGCGATCGACGGCCGGCCCGATCCGCCGCCTGGGCGTGCCGGTCACCTCGAGGGCGAACGCGATGTTCTCCCGGACCGTCTTGGTCGGCAACAACTTGAAGTCCTGGAAGACCACGCCGATCTTGCGGCGAACGCGCGGCACCTTGCGCCGGGGCAGCTTGGCCAGGTTGTCGCCGTCGAGAATGACCTCGCCGCTGGTCGCCAGCTCGTCGCGGATGATCAGCTTCATGAGGGTCGACTTGCCGGCTCCGCTCGGCCCGACGAGAAACACGAAGTCGCCTTCGGGAACCACGAGGTCGACCTCGCGGAGGGCCTCTCGACCATTGGGGTACCGCTTCGTCACGTCATTGAGGACGAGGACCGGTCTGCGGTCCGGGACGGGCACCTCGCGCTCCAGGGCGATGGCCTCGGGGCCTGGGGCTGTGGTCGTCAAGATCGTCTCCGCGGTGCTGTGCGGCATACGTTCGGTGTTCGCCGCAACCTCGCGAGACTCCGGGCCCGGGGCACATCGGAGGGAGCCACGTCGGGGCTGAGGCTACCACCGCCCTGCTCGGAGCGCCACGACCTTGCCGGCCGGCCCAGGGTCGGCCTCGTGCCTAGATCAGGCCAGGGGAGATCGGAACGTAGCGAGCGAAGTCCGCGAACGGCTTCGTCCAGCACAGGAGGGCCGGGAATCCCTCGATCCGAAGGCCGCTCCGGATCAGCATCTCCAGGGTCGGCCCCGCGGCTCCGGGTACCCAGATGGCCGATGCCCCGCGTGGCAGCACGGCATCGAGGAGATGGATCACCACCGGGGAAAGCAGGTCCGCGTCCGTCACGGCGACCGGGCCCAGGCGGCCTGCCTCGGAGGTGTAGCCATAGCCGAGCAGCGACCCGGACGCGTTTCGGTAGGCGACCCCGACCCGACCCGCGGCCCGGAGGAACCCGTGGTCCATGGGGTGAGCGAAGCCGATGACCTCGCGGTCCAGCGTCGCGACCTCACCTTCGAGTACGTGGTTGCGTTCGGCCGGCGTCGAGGCATCGAAGGCGTCGGCCGTGATCCCGTCCGGGAGCGGCACCAGGGCCGCCTGGCGCCATGGGCGCCCGACGAGGTTGAACATCGGCAGGCGCGGTGCCATGCCGTACGACGCGTAGAGGCCGTTGGAGACCGGTTGCGCCGAATCGGTCGTGACACCGAGCGGCCCGGCCTCGCCAGGCTTTGGCAGCACGGCCTCCAGGAGCGTCCGGCCGAGCCCGGTGCGTTGCTCGTCCGGGAGGACGAAGAGCATCGACAGGAACCAGACCGTCTCGCGGAGGGTCGCCGCGGCAAACGCGACGACGCGATCGTTTCCCGACTCCTCCTTCCTGGTCCCGACCCAGAACCGCGACGGGTCCGTCCCCAGGAGGTGGGCATGCAGCTGACGAAGGGACGGATTGTCGGCCGGGATCTCGTGCTGCCCGAGCGGCAGGAGATAGTCGTTCAGGCCGACTCGCCAGATGTCCTCGCAGGCGGGCAGATCAGCTTCAGTCGCCGGCCGAATCGTCAGCCCCGCCCCGAGGCTCACTGTCGGCCCAGGGGACCGATCACTCGGAATCGCCGGTGTCGCCCGCCGCCGCGGCCGGTCGTCCCGTGGCCAGACGCTCGAGTTCGGCCTGCATGAAGGCATCGAGGTCCCCATCCAGGACCGCGCCTGTGTTCGACGTCTCGTAGCCGCTGCGGAGGTCCTTGACCATCTGGTAGGGGTGAAGGACGTAGCTCCGGATCTGGTTGCCCCAGCCGGCGGTCACGTGCTCCCCCCGAAGCTGCTGGAGCTCCGCCTCGCGCTTCTCGAGCTCCAGCTCGAGCAGGCGGGACTTGAGGACCTTGATCGCAAGTTCCTTGTTCTGGGTCGCCGATCGCTCGTTCTGGCAGGTCACCACGATCCCCGTCGGATTGTGGGTCAACCGGATCGCCGATTCGGTCTTCTGGACGTGCTGTCCCCCGGCGCCCGACGAGCGGAAGGTATCGACTCGGATGTCGTCCCAGTTCAGCTCGATGGCCACCTCGTCGTCGGCCTCGGGCATGATCTCGACCAGGGCGAACGTCGTCTGGCGGCGCTTCTGGGCGTCGTACGGGCTGATCCGGACGAGTCGGTGAACGCCACGCTCTGCCCGGAGCCAGCCGAACGCAAATCGACCGGTGACGGTGACCGTGGCGCTCTTGATCCCGGCCTGCTCGCCCTCGGTCGTATCGATGACAGCCGTCTTGAAGCGATGACGCTCGGCCCATCGCAGGTACATCCGGAGCAGCATGTCGGCCCAATCCGTGGCCTCGGTCCCGCCGGCCCCGGCGGAGATCGTCAGGACCGCGTTCTTGGCGTCGTATTCCCCGCCGAACAGGAGGAGCGTCCGCTCCCGCGCAAAGACGCGCTCGAGATCATCCGCCTCGCGCTGGACGTCGGCCTCGGTCTCGGGGTCGGGCGAGTCCTGGAGGAGGGCCAGGAGTTCGGCGAGATCTTCGGCCCGCTTTTCGATGCCTCGCCACAGCGTGACCTCGTCGCGCAGACCCTCGGCCTCGCGGAGGACGCTCTGAGCGCCCCGCTGATCCTCCCAGAAGTCGGGCTCGGCCCCGCGGGCGTCGAGCGACGCTAGTTGAGCTTCCTTGGTCCCGAGGTCAAAGACGCCCCGAGGTCGACCGGATCCGCTCCACCAGGTCCCGGATGGACGGTGCGTCCATCAGTTCCGGACCTGGAGATCCTGGAGCAGGATCGGACGGAGCTCGATCAGTCGGAGAGCCGACTTGCTCCGGGCGACGACGGGGTTCACGCAGGGACAGTAGCCGTTGTGGGGACAGACACCGCAGTTGCCATCGCAGTCGAGTGCGGCGGCGTAGCTGCAGTTCCGGCAATCTCGCTCGCAGGCGATCAGGTCAACGAAACTTGCTTCCTCGGCCTGCTTCACTAATCCCTCTCTCAACACACCATGGGCAAAGGCGGGCGGGGCGCGGGGGTTGCCGGGTGGGACGGGGGGTCCCGTTGCGCGGAAGTTCGACCGAGTATAGGTGCGCGAGCGCCGATCGCCAAGAGGGAAGGTGAAGATTTCTGCGCCGAATGTGAATAGTGCTCGACCAGCGGCCCGAGTTGCCCGGCAGTGCAGCCTCAGCGGCCGTGGCACTTCTTGTACTTCACCCCGGAACCGCACCAGCACGGATCGTTTCGCCCGATCTTCTCGCCGGTCGGGGTGTGGCCCGGTCGCGCCTGCCGCTCGCCACCCGGCGACCCGGCACCAGCGCCCGGGGCGGCCCCGAATCCGGCCACGCCGGCACCAAGCCCGGCTCCTGCGTTCCCCGCCGCACGGGCCCCGGCGGTGATCGTTCCAGCGACCCCTTCGCTGGCCCCCCCGCTGCGGGCTGGCAGGCCTGGACCGGTCAGTGGAAAGACGTCACTCGGCGGCGGTGCGGGCTGGTGGGTGATGGTGACCCGGAAGATGGTGCTGGCCACCTGGTGCCGGATGAACCCCCCGAGTTCCTCGTACAGCCGGAAGGCCTCCTTGCGGAACGCGTTGAGCGGGTCCTCCTGGGCGTAGCCGCGGAGCCCGATTCCCCGCCGCATGTCATCCAGCTCGGTGAGGTGCTCGACCCACAGCGAATCGATGGTCCGAAGCAGCACGAAGCGCTCGATCATGGACCATTCCTGGCCCACCTCCGTCTCGCGGGCGTCGAGCTTGTCATTGACGATATCTCGAAGTCGAGCCTGAGCCAGGTCGGGATCGCGGAAATCCCACAGCTCGTCCTCGGAGGCGTCCTCCGGGCCGACGCCCATCCGCTTGAGGGCCTCGATGAGCCCGTCCATGCCCCACTGTTCGATCGACCCGCTGAGGTGCGAGTGGACGAGCGAGTCGACCTCCTCGTCCAGGAACGCCCGGACGGTGTCGGTCAGGTCCTCGTTCCGGAGGACCTTGTCGCGCTCGGCGTAGATCGTCTCTCGCTGTCGGTTGATGACGTCGTCGAACTCGACGACGCGCTTCCGGATATCGAAGTTGAACCCCTCGACGCGGCTCTGCGCGCTTTCGATGGTCTTGCCCACGATGCCCGACTCGATGTAGGTCTCGTCGTCCAGGCCGAGGCGCTCCATGATGGAAGTCACCCGCTCTGACGCGAACCGCTTCATCAGGTCGTCGTCAAGGGACAGGTAGAAGCGTGACGATCCTGGATCGCCCTGGCGACCGGCTCGACCGCGCAGCTGGTTGTCGATCCGGCGGCTGTCGTGGCGCTCGGTGCCGATGATGTGAAGGCCACCGGCGGTCACGACGCGCTCGTGGTCCTCGTCGCAGATCCGTTTCGCCTCGGCGTACGCCTCGTCGTAGGTGGCCGTGTCCACTTCGGCCGGATTGAGACCGCGCTGGTGGAGGAGGTCCGAGGCAAGACCGGCCGGGTTGCCACCGAGCTGGATATCCGTCCCGCGACCGGCCATGTTGGTGGCGATCGTCACGGCCCCACTCTGCCCGGCCTGGGCCACGACGAGGGACTCTCGCTCGTGGAACTTGGCGTTGAGCACCTCGTGCTTGATCCCGCGGCGCTTCAGCAGCTCGCCGAGCCGCTCCGAGGTCTCGACCGAGACCGTGCCGACGAGGACCGGCCGTCCGATCTCCTGCATCGCGGCGATTTCATCGATGACGGCTCGGAACTTGGCATCTTCGCTGCGATAGACGAGGTCGGTCTCGTCGGCCCGGATCATCGGCCGGTGCGTCGGGATCGCCACGACCTCGAGCTTGTAGATCTTGGAGAACTCCTCGGCCTCGGTCATCGCCGTGCCGGTCATGCCGGACAGCTTGTCGTAGAGGCGGAAGTAGTTCTGGAACGTGATCGTGGCCAGCGTCACGGACTCGCGCTGGACGCGCAGTCCCTCCTTCGCCTCGATCGCCTGGTGGAGGCCCTCGCTCCAGCGTCGGCCCGGCATCTGGCGTCCGGTGAACTCGTCGACGATGACGATCTCGCCGTCCTTGACGATGTAGTCGCGATCCCGCTTGTACAGCGCGTGGGCCCGCAGGGCCTGCTCGAAATGTCGAGCCAGGCGCGGATCGGCATCGAACAGGTTGTCGATCCCGAGGAGCTTTTCCATCTTGTCGACGCCCTCTTCGGTCGGCGAGACGGCCTTGTCCTTGAGATCGATGAAGTAGTCGCCGCCCTCCTCCGCGCCCTCTGGGCGCGGCGACATTCGAGGGACCAGGCGGGCGAACTGGTAGTAGAGGTCGCCCGACTCCTCGGCCTGACCGCTGATGATGAGCGGCGTCCGCGCTTCGTCGATGAGGATGTTGTCGACCTCGTCGACGATCGCGAAGTAACGCTCGCGCTGGACCCGCTGATCAAGCTCGGTGACCATGTTGTCCCGGAGGTAGTCGAACCCGAACTCGTTGTTCGTGCCGTAGGTGATATCCGCGGCGTAGGCCTCGCGGCGAGTCACCGGCTTCAGGTTGATCAGTCGCTCGTCGTTGGTGGGATGGCCGGGCTCGAACAGGAACGACGCTTCGTGCGTGATCATGCCGACACTCAGGCCGAGGAAATGGAAGGCGGGGCCCATCCACTGCGGGTCGCGCCGCGCAAGGTAGTCGTTGACGGTGACGACGTGAACGCCACGCCCCGACAGGGCGTTGAGTGCCGCCGCCAGCGTCGGGACGAGGGTCTTGCCCTCGCCGGTCTTCATCTCGGCGATCTTGCCCTGGTGGAGAACCGCGCCGCCGAGGAGCTGCTCGTCGAAGTGACGCATCCCGAGCGTTCGGCGCATCGCCTCGCGACCCATCGCAAAGACGTCGGGCAGAACCTCGTCGAGGGCGGCCTGGAGGCGTTCGTTCTCACGGGCTCGACGGGCCTTGGCGATGTCCCGGCGTCGCTCGACGTCGGGATGGTGAAGCTCGTCCTCGGTCGGCTCCTCGGGGACCGCGATCTCGGCGATCTCGGCCCGGAGGTCGCTGAACTGGGCGCGGATCTCCGCATCGGAGAGCGCCTCGATCTCGGCCTCGAGTGCACTCGCGGCGTCGACGTGCGGTTGGATCCGCTTCAGCTCTCGATCATTCGAGTCAACGAAGCGGGAGAGGAATCCCAGCATGGACGTTGCAGTCTAGCCGAGGGTCACCGAATCAGTGACCAGAACCCCGTGCCATAGCCAACGACGATCAGACCGAAGGTGGCGACGGCGAGACCCGCCCAGAACACCACGGATCGCGCGACCGAGGTCGGGTTCATCTCCGGGTTTGCCAGCTCGGGCAGGCGCCCCTTGCTGAGAGCTGCGCCCCATCGGGACGAACGGAGCTGTCCGCGGTAGTCGCGCTCGACCACTGGGCGCTGCTCAAGCCCGCCCTTGCCATCCGGACGGTGAAGCTGAAGGCTCATCGATCTCCTGCCTTGGCCGTGACCATCGAGTCGTCGTCCTGGACCGCATGCCCCGGTTCGCCCCGAGTATCGAGCTTCTTCGCCACGCCGTCTTCCCAGAGCAGCATCTCCTGGGTGAACTCGACCTCGCTGCTGAACAGCGCGCCAACCGACTCGCCACGATGGATCCGCTTGATGGCCTCGCCGATGAGCGGCGCGATCGACAGGGTCGTGATCTGGGGGATGCGCTTGGCCGGTGGCAGTGGCACCGTGTCAGTCAGGACGACTTCGCGGAGCGACGACTGGGCGATCCGCTCGACGGCCGGGTCGGACAGGATCCCGTGCGTCGCACAGGCGTAGATCTCGGTCACGCCTTCACGCTCCAGGGCGCGGACCGTTTCGCTCAGCGTTCCGCCGGTGTCGATCTCGTCATCCACGATGACGGCGCGCCGGCCCCGCACGTCTCCGATGACGTTCATCAGCTCCGCTCGATCGAGGTTCCCGACCCGCCGTTTCTCGATGATCGCGAGTGGGGCGTCGAGCAGTTCCGCGAAGGTTCTCGCCCGCTTGGCGAACCCGAGGTCGGTCACCACGACGAGATCGTCGAGTTGCTTGTGCTTGAAGTAGTTGGACAGGATGTGAACCGCGGTCAGCTCGTCGACCGGGATGTTGAAGAAGCCCTGGATCTGGCCCTGGTGAAGATCCATGGTCAGGATCCGATCTGCGCCGGCGACCGTGATCATGTCGGCCACGAGCCGGGCGGTGATGGGCACGCGCGGCTGGTCCTTCTTGTCCGAGCGCCCGTAGCCGTAGTACGGGACGACGGCCGTGATCCGGCCGGCACTCGCCCGCTTGAACGCGTCGATCATGATCAGGAGCTCCATGATCGACTGGTTGACGGGGTGGCTTGTCGGCTGGACCAGAAAAACGTCCTTCTCCCGGACGTTCTCCAGGATCTTGACGAAGATGTTCTCGTTGGCGAACTGGAAGACCTCTGCTCGCCCGGGCTCGCTGCCCAGGTAGCGGCAGATCTTGCGGGCCAGGCCCGGGTTCGAGTTGCCGTGGTAGATCTCGAACTGGTCCGCGTACAACCGCGCCGCCTCCCGTCCGCCGAAGACCGACAAGCCGGTCAAGACGGCCTCATCCGCCACGTTCCGGTTCGGTCGGGCCTGAGCCGGCCGCTC
>JBDSJV010000141.1:0-4656 GCA_039917225.1 Candidatus Limnocylindrales bacterium | reverse complement strand
CACTGTCATGTTCACGGAGTGCCGTGAACGAGATATGACGCCGTCGATCAGAGTGCGACGTGGAACACCCACGGGCCGGTCAGCGGCTCTGCACGGCCCGTGGACGGGTCAGAGAACCGCTCGATGCTGACGATGAGGGCGCGGGCGTTCTCGGGCGGAGCGGGGGAGAAGCGAATCTCGTGCCGCGTGACCCCGGACTCGAGCCACCCGCTCCTTGCCCGGAGACGACATAGGCCGTGCCGGCATCGTCCTCGACCGTGGCTTCAAGGAACTGGCCGACGAAGCCGATCGGCGGCCGCGCGTCCCACAGGCGCCACCTTCTACAGCAGACGCAGGACACGCGGATGGTCTGTTGAGGGTCGAGGCTCAGCCAGCAGGCCCAACGATCAGCGTGCCGCTCATTCCCGCCGCTTCATGACCCGGGACCGAGCAGATGAACCGGTAGCGGCCCGATTCGAGGACAGTGAGCGCACCGGCTCGCCGTTCGGCAGGGTCGGCTGCGAGCGCGAAATCAAGGTCTGAGATGGTGAGGTCGTGGTACAGGGCGCCACGGTTGTCCAGGACGATGTTGACGGTCTGGCCAGGGCGGATCTGGATCTCGTTGGGAGCAAAGGCGAACTCACTGGCCACGATGACGTATTCAGTCGCGTCCGCCTTCGGCGACGGCGCGCCGTCCACCGCGGGTCGGTCGCCAAACATCGGCATGCCCGGCCCCATCGGCCCCATCGGCCCACCGGCGCACCCTGCCAGCGACGGCAGCAGCAGGACGAGGGCCACGGCTGCCGCGCGAGGGCCGGACGGACGATGACACGACGCGAAACGTCCCACGACCCCTCGCCCGAACGCGCTCACAGCGGGCGCCCGGACGGCTGTCGGATTCGTCCTCTCGACGGTGGTGACGTCCTCAGGACCCGCTGACCGTAATCGTCCCAAACATGCCTGCGCCGTAATGACCTGGTTCATGGCACGCGTACTGGAAGGTCCCCGCCTGTGTAAACGTCCAGGTCAATTCCCTTGTCTCTCCAGGTTGGACGGCGATCGCGTTTGGCTCATCGGCCATCATCATCCCGCTGGGCATGGCTTGCATCTCTGTCTCGTGTTCCTGCTGCAAGGCGATCGGCCCGAGAGTGAGCTCGTGGGCGATCGCGCCGGCGTTCCGGACGCGGAAGGTGACCGTTTCGCCGACGGTGATGCTGGTCTGGTCCGGATCGAACGTGAAGTTGTCCTGGGCGACGATCTCGATCGTACGGTCGGCACTCGTCGGGTCGGCCGGTTGACCAAAGGCAAAGGTCCCCATGCCCGAATCCATCGGCATGCCCGAATCCGTGGGCATTGACCCTGCTGGGCTTGACGGCGTGGATCCCGCACCTGCGCAGGCAGCAGTTGCCAGGACGAGGACCGCGAGCACGGCGAATGAGGTGACCCTGGTGCGCAGAGAGATCGCAGGTCTTCGTGCTGACCACATGAACTTTTCTCCTCCTGACGGCCGGCGCTCGCTCGTCTCCGCTTCCTGGACGCTCGATTGCCGCGCGAACTACGACTCACCGATAGTAGTACGACCGGGCAGGTCGTCGTCCGAGCGAGCTAACCGAGCGAGCGCAGGTCAGCTCGGCTGGCCGATATCGGAGTGACCCGAGGGACTACACGCAGACGAGTAGCCAACGGAAACTCGGCAGCCACTGCCGATCAGTGGCAATGCGTGTCGCCCGCCGGCGATTCGGCGTGTTCGCCCTTGCAGCAACCGCCTGTGTCACCGGCGAGATACCGCTCCGGGTCGGCCTGGAAGCGGGCCATGCAGCCCGGGCACTTGAAGCGCAGGGTGCGGTCGCCGTAGCGGGCAAACACACCTTCGCCCGGCCCGATGATGTTGCCGCAGACGATGCAGCGAGCCTGATCTTGATCTGCAGCGTCAACTACGATGAGAGTTTGGACAACAGCCATGTCACACAGCCTCCACTAGGATCCGCTCACGGAGCATTCCCATCTGGCACGTGAATTCGTGCTCGCCGGGTACCGCAGCAGTCGATCGTGCCGCCGTCAGTGGCAGCTGCTTGAACTATGCCGGTCATGGTCGTGGTTCCCATTCTCCATCGTCTCGTTGGCGACTCGCGCGTCGAGCCCTGCAACTGAGCCTGTCGTTTCTTGCTGAGCGTTCGATGAGCCCTTGCTGAGATTCGCGGAGGCCGACCCCGGTTCCTCCTCCTTCTTCATCACCGCGCCCGTGTCCTCCGTGTCCGTGGCCGCCCATATGCATGAGGAGCATCCCCCCGATCAGCCCGGCGTAGAGCACGGTTGAGAGGGACAGGAATCCCCCGGCGACAAGGCCACCGGCGACGATCGCGCCGAGCGCGATCGGCAGCAGCCAGCGAGGGCGCACGGATGGCGCGAAGGTCCGCACCGTGGCCAGGCCGAGGTCGGCACTGCCCTTGGGAGGGACGGGATCGTGAGCGTGTGATGTCATGGACGGCTGGCCTCCAGTGCAGGGGCCGTGGCGTCACGCGCATGGCGTGCGACGGTGAACAGGGCGATCGCCAGGAGCGCGATCCCGAGCCCGATCAGCTGGGCGGTCTTGAGCCCGAGAAACACGTCCGGCTCGTCACGAAGGAAGAAGAGGCCGAAGCGGATCGCGGCCAGGCCGATGAGGTAGGCGCTTGCCACGACCCCACCGCCGAGTCGCCCGAGACGCTCGCGGTTCAGCCACAGAGCAGCGAACAGGAGCGCGAGGAGGATCGCCTCGTACGCCTGCGTCGGGTGGAGCGGGATGTTCAGCGGCGCCATGGCGTTCGGATTGCGATAGACGATTGCCCAGGGAAGGTCGGTCGGGATCCCGAACGAGTCGCCGCCGATCAGACACCCCACGTGGCCGAGCGCCTGGCCGATCGCCGCCGCCGGCGCGGCGACGTCGAGCGCCACGAGTACGGGCATCCCGCGCCGGCGGGCGAAGAGAGCGAGGGCGATGAGGGCGCCGATCAGGCCGCCGTAGAAGGACAGGCCGCCCATCCAGATCATCAGAAAATGGGCCGGGTGCTGGGCCAGCGAGTCGAGCTCGTTCTGGATCAGGTACAGCGCACGCCCCCCCACGAGGGCGGCTCCAGCAACCCAGATCGTCGCGTCGGAAACCAGCTGCGGATCGAGTCCGCGACGACGGCCCTCGCGGCCGGCGACCCACAGAGCGATGCCGATCGCGAGGACCAGGATGAGGCCGTACCAGCGGATCGGGAACCCAAGGAGCATCAGCGCAACGGGATCGACGTCAATGATGAACGGCATCGGGTCTGCGTCAGTTTGGCGGAGCGGATCGTGCGACGGCCCATGCGCCGCCGGCCAGCCACGCGACGAGGGCGGCACTGGCGGTCACGACAGCCGCCATACCGTCCAGCAGGAAAGCCGCCGCGACAGCAATGAGCGGCAGCGAGGTCAGCCACATGAGGAGCGCTGCGCCACCTGGCCTCTGGTGGCCGGAGATCCACTCGCGCGCGCGTCTCAGGGTCGGCGGCGCTTCCTCGTCGACGAGGTCGATGCGCCCGTGGTAACGACCCATACCGCAGGTGAACCGCACTTGCCCCGGTGGCTGGGCGGGGAGGTCGATCGTCGTCGTCCCGGTCAGGGATACGCGCCGGTCGAGCTTCGGTCTGGAGAAGACGACCCTCTCGGAGCAGGCGTCGTCCTCGTCGCGTCTGAGGACGAGACGAAGCGGCATCCCGGCGCGAGCGACGATCGAATTGGGATGGTAGCCGTCCCGAATGGTGATGGTCACGACCTGGTGGCCCTCCGTGTCAAGCTGCGCGCGGACGCGTTGCTGCAACATGGCTACGCCTGCCCACCAAGGACGAGGAAGAGCACGACGATGAGCGCGACGATGGCGCCGGCCGCGAGTGGGTGGGCAACGACACCGACCATCGCCGACATTCCCGTCATAGTCATCGCCCCGCCCGCGAGGAGCAGGTCGGCGACGAGGAGGATGGCGGCCACGAGGAGCAGGATCAACAGGAGGTCCAGCATAACCCGAAGTTCAATCGCCGGACATGAGGACCCGATGAGTCACGGCTAACATCGGGCTGAGAAGGCGGACCGCCGAGCCGCCCGAACGTCGAGCCCGGCCCGGCTCTCAGGAACTGCAAAGCCACGTCTCACCTGGGAATCAGGTTGCTCCGCGATCCTGCGACTGTCCCTCTGCCTCCCGCACACTCCGTATACGTCCGCGGTCGCCAGGTCCCCCAGGTTGGGCGGCCACCATCTGGAGGACAACCGTTGCGCCTGTCCAAACATGGCTCCCACGTCTCCCTCTACGGCGCCCACCGACCAGGCCACGGCGTCGGGGTCCGGGGTCGAGGGCCTCACCTCCTTGTCCTGAGGATCTTGGTGCCGCTCGCCCCAGTAGATACTATGGCGGTGTAGTTGCACAGATCCTTCCGTCCTGGAGTCTTTACCGTGTCTGAGGAGCTCACTGTCACGCTGTTTCTGGCACACCCGCTGGGACGGATGTCCCATGGCTCTGCCGACTGGTCCGGGATCCGCCACTCGAACACGGGCCGCAGCTGATGGCGCGACGAGCCGGGGCGAAGGCGAGGAGACAAGGCGGGCGCCGGAGCGTCGTACCTGCCGCCGCTTCCCGTCTTGGACAGGTCCGAGCCGGCGATGCACGTTTGCCAGGAT
>JBDSJV010000140.1:0-3183 GCA_039917225.1 Candidatus Limnocylindrales bacterium | reverse complement strand
AGATAGCGGAGCCCTCGGAACCGTCTGAGGCTGCGCTGGTCGGCGTCGTAGAGCCGGTTCCAGCCGCCGAGCCGGCGGGCGGCATGGCACTCGTGGATCATCTCACCGAGCTGCGAAACAGGATTGCCTGGAGCCTGCTCGCCGTTGCGAGCGGCGCCGTCGTCGGGTTCATTGGCGGCGAATCGATCATCAACTTCCTCGCGGCACCGCTGCCGACGGGTGAGCCGCTCGTGTACACGGGGATCGGCGATCCGTTCGCCATCCGCCTCCAGATTGCGATCGCGGCCGGCGTGATCCTGGCCATGCCGGTGATCCTCTGGCACGTCTGGCGCTTCGTGGCCCCAGGCCTGACCAGATCGGAGCGGCGCTCGATCCTCCCCTGGATCCCCGCAGCGCTGGCGTTCTTCGCAGTCGGGGTGACGATCGCCTACGTGATCCTGCCGTTCGCGGCGGGGTTCCTCCTGGCATTCCAGACGGCCGATCTGCAGCCGCTGCTGACCGCCCGCGAGTACTTCTCGTTCGTGACGACGATGTTCCTCGCCTTCGGGCTCCTCATGGAGTTCCCAATTCTCCTGGTCGGACTGTCGCGTGTCGGCATCGTCACTTCGGACCGCCTTCGTCGATCGCGGCGAATCATCATCCTGGGGGTTGCCATCTTTGCGACCGTGGCAACTCCGGGCGGTGACCTGGTCAGTCCGGCCGTCCTGGGCCTGACCCTGTACGTCCTGTTCGAAGCGACCGTCGTGGTGATCCGCCGCAGCGGTCGCTGAGCCCTTCTCGGTCGAGGGTAGACTGACCAGCATGGTGGAGCACGATACGGCTAGGAAATCGATGAGCTCAGTGCCGGAGTCCACGAACGGGGCGGAGCATCCCCACGTCGTCATCCTGAGCGGCCTGTCCGGCGGCGGGAAGACGGCGGCGGCCAAGCTGTTCGAGGATCTCAACTACGTCGTCGTCGACAATCTGCCCGGCGAGCTGCTCCCGAACCTCGCTGAGCTGGTGTCGGCCGATCGGGCGCGCTACGCCCGGGTGGCAATCGTGCTGGATGTCCGCGCCGGCGATGCGGAATCCGCCTATCGCGCCATGCGCGGGGCCCTCGAGGGTCGCGGGATCCGTCCGCAGGTCTTCTTTCTGGAAGCTCGCGACGAGGTCCTCATCCGTCGCTTCTCCGAGACGCGGCACCGCCATCCGCTCGGCGAAGGTCGGGGCATCGCGGCAGCAATCACCGAGGAGCGCCAGATGCTCAACAGGGTCCGCGCGGAGGCGGACGTCGTTCTGGATACGTCCGATCTGGCGCTGCGTGAGCTCCGCGAGCGCCTCTTCGCCCGACTCGGCGACGTCGAGCCGGACCGGATGGCGATCCAGCTGATCAGCTTCGGGTTCAAGTTCGGGGTGCCACTCGAGGCGGACCTCGTCTTCGACGCACGCTTCCTGCGCAATCCCTACTACATCCCCGAGTTGCGCGACCATTCCGGGCTGACGGATCCGGTCCGGGACTACGTCCTGGGCCAGCCGGCCACGACACGCTTCCTGGATCTCCTGAAGCCGCTGCTCGCCTTCTCGATTCCGGCCTTCGTCGAGGAGGGCAAGAGTCGCCTCACCATCGCCATCGGCTGTACCGGTGGCCAGCACCGCTCGATCGTCCTGGCCGAGGAGCTGGCCTCCTGGCTTCGCTCGGAGGACCACGGCCCGGTGAACGTATTCCACCGGGAGCTGGAGCGCCGGTGAACCTGCGCCGCTGGTTGATGCCCGGAATCGGCATCAAGCGCTGGCTCGGCGTCGTGTTCGCTGGACTCTTCCTCCTCGCGCTGGCGGTCGCCCATGTCGTGCGGCAGGTGACCGCGGTGATCCAGCCGGCCGGGTTCACCGGCCTCGTGATCGATGTGGTGACGCTCCAGTTCCTGCCGTATCCGTTGCGTGGTTTGATCGTCGGAGCGGTCGGTGTGGGTCTCATCGCGATTGGTGGAATCCGGGTCGTGCGGGCGGTCACCGAGCCGCTCCGGGAAGCCGATTCAGCGGAGCCGCTCGGCGAGGTCCTCTACCAGAAGCGGCTCCTGGCCCGCGGCCCCCGGATCGTGGCGATCGGTGGCGGAACCGGACAGTCCGCTCTGCTCCGTGGGCTCAAGGAGCACACCGCGAACCTCACTGCGATCGTCACGGTCGCCGACGACGGTGGGTCGTCCGGCACGTTGCGGGACGAACTGGGCATTCCAGCGGTCGGGGACATCCGGAACTGCATCGCCGCGCTGGCCGATGCGGAACCGCTGATGCAGGAGTTCTTGGGCTACCGCTTTCCCGGCGGCCGTCGGGCGGAGGGTAACCCGATCGAGACCGAGCCGGGTGGGCTCGGAGGCCATGCCATCGGCAACCTCCTGATCGCGGCCCTGACGGCGGTCGAGGGCGGTGATTTCGAGGCCGCCGTCAGGCGGATGAACCGCGTGCTGGCCGTTCGAGGCCAGGTCGTGCCCGTCTCTCCGACGCCCATCTCGCTCCACGCTCGGACTCGAAACGGCGTGGTCGTCTCTGGCCAGTCACAGGTCATGCGGACCCCCGGCATCGAGCGAGTCTGGATCACGCCGACCGATGCAGCGCCGGCGAGCGACGCGCTGGCGGCCATCGCCGATGCCGAGATCATCGTGCTCGGTCCCGGAAGCCTGTTCACCAGCCTCTTGCCCGTGCTGCTGGTGCCCGGGATCCGGGAAGCGGTCTCCGCCAGTTCCG
The DNA here is from genome assembly GCA_039917225.1 of Candidatus Limnocylindrales bacterium. Lineage (GTDB taxonomy): Bacteria > Chloroflexota > Limnocylindria > Limnocylindrales > CSP1-4 > UBA5189. The sequence goes on along the minus strand of JBDSJV010000140.1, from coordinate 462 downwards.
CGGTCCGGATCTATGTCTGCAACGTGGCCACGCAGTCGGGTGAGACGGCCGGCTACGACCTGGCCGACCACGTCGAGGCCCTTGCCGCGCACACGGCCCCCGGGCTCATCGATCTCGTGCTGGCCAACGATCGCTTCGATGCCCGCGTCCCGGAGGGCTGGGTTGCCGAATCGGTACGGCTTCGCTGGCCGCCGATCGGATCCCCGGTACCGGCGCTCGTGACGGACAACGTGGTCGATCCCGACAATGCCCATCGCCATGACCCGGGCCGTCTTGCCGAGTCGATCCTGCGAGCGGCAGACCGGGAGGTGGCATCCCGTCGCCGCGGTGGCGTGGCATGGACCGCCTGACTCGCCGCTCGGAGCCCGGCCTCGCTCGGCGCCCGGCGATTGGCTGATGCGATGACCCAACCGTGAGCGCCGCGGATCGGGACCTGGTGGCGGCACTGCGCGCCGAGCTTGC
>JBDSJV010000139.1:0-11416 GCA_039917225.1 Candidatus Limnocylindrales bacterium | reverse complement strand
ACTCGAACCGCTTCTGCGTGCCCGGTCTTCCCCGTGCAGGCCTCGGTGTACGTCGCGTTGGGTGTGAACCCGCCCTGGTAGCCGACGGCCGTCACCCAGACGCCGGGGACCTGCCAGAAGCCCTTCTCGACGCCCCAGAAGCAGCCGAGCGCGAACTCGGCGATCTCGAACCCGGCAGGATAGGGGCCCCCGACAGGATGCCCATTCACGTGGTGTGGCCCAGGTTCGAGGATCGGCTGATCCCTACCCGGCAGGGCGGACTGGGCGGACGGCATGGCATCGGGCTTGTTGAACAGGAACACGGGGACTCCTCTCGCAGATGAGCGGAGTCTAGATCCTTCGTATTACAGCTCGATGTCTCGGCGCCAGCGCTCAGCTGGCGGGTGTGCCGTCCTTGCCACCGGAGCGGCCCATGGCTCCACCGATCAGGAGGATGCCGATCAGGACCAGGACCACGGGGCCCAGGAAATCACCGTCGAGGAACGGAAGGTATCTACGAGCCAGGAACCAGCCGCCGACGAGGATGAGGATCGCCCCGAAGATCACGGCGCCATTCCCGCTCCGCGCCTGGCGGTGCGCTCGTCGCTCGGCCTTCCGGGCCGCGCGGTCCGTGGCCCACGCCTCGGTGCCGAGGACATTCGAGCTGGGCACCTCGGCACCGGATCCCGGATCGGGGCCGCCCGGTCCATCGGCGACGCCGCTGATCACGACCGGCCCTTCCGGAACCACGAACGCCATCACGATATACAGGACGAATCCGAGTCCACCGGCAAGGGCGGTCAGAACGAACGCGATCCGGACCAGCGATGGATCGATATCCAGCCAGTCCGCGACACCGCCGGCAACACCGGAGATCACCCGATCGTCGCGGGAGCGGTAAAGGCGATCACGCATTGCACGAACCTCCAACTACCAGGGTGAACGAGCCGGCATTCGCGGAAACCCGCAGGTCGACGGCGGGGCCAGTTCCAGCGCCCGATGTCGCCCACTCGTTCTTCGAGACCTCTGTCAGGCCCGCTTCCCCGAGGTTGTTGCCGGCCAGGCTCCCGCTCCAGTGGACCCTGAGCTGGGTATTCGAAGGAACGCAGAAGGTCACTGCCCCAGCGTTCAGCGACAGGTTCGCCGACTCGAAACCAGCCGGTACCGCAATGCTGGCGTCGCCGGCATTGACCGTCGCATTCAGGAACGATGCGCTGGCGGCCGCACCGAGGTCGAGCTTGAGCGACCCGGCGTTGAGCGTGACGTTCGTCGACCCGACGTGCGCCCCGGCAAGATCCACGCGACCCTCGCCGGCGTTGAGCGTCAGGCCAAGCTCCACGATCGGCGTTCGCGGGACCTCGACCCGCCAGGTTGAGCCGATCTCCGCGATGTTGAGACCATCGACTTCGGTCGGCCGGATCCGGACGCCGTCGTTGTCTGCAGAGATGACCGGCGGGCGAGATTCGGGCCCGCGGCCCGTGATGGCCCAGCCGGAACCATCAGTCGCCACGACATCGAGCGACCCGCAGTTGAACTCGATCGTCATCCGGCCGGGATCAGGCAGCGTCCCGGCGTGGTCGGCAAAGGCTGTCCCGCCGCTACCCGATCCGCAGGTAGCGGACCACGTCGGGAAGCCGTGGAACCCGGTGGCGAGAAGGCCGCCGACCATGACCCCGGCCGTCAGCACCGTGACGAGCCCGCCAAGCGCCTGGATGGGCGTCCCGCGGAGGAGCAATCCGAGCCCTCCGCCGATGAGCAGGAGTGGCCAGAGGGACAGCCAGCCCTCGAGCCAGTTCGACGGGAGGGCGCCGCCCCGAACGGCCAATGGGATCACCCCGGCAATGATGAGGAAGGATCCCCACCCGAGGAGTCGACGATCGATGCTCATGATCCGGAACCCCCTGCCGCTGGGCGCACGGTGATCGCAGACAGACCGACCGCTGCCTGGATGCTAGGCTCGGCCGATGGACCCGTCGAGTGACCAATGGCCGGTGCCGACCGTGTCCGCGGTCATCTTCGACCTCGACGGCGTGATCGTCGATTCCGAGATCTGGTGGCACCAGGAGCGGGTCGCCTGGGCCAGGGATCAGGGCCTCACCTGGTCCGAGGCCGACAGCCGTGCCGTCATGGGCGCGAACTCGCGCGGCTGGGCGCGGATCATGCGCGAGCGGATGGGGCTGGATCCTGCTCTTGAGCCCTCCATCCAAGCGGATATCGTCCGCCGAATGGTCGACCGGTATGTCGGCGCTGCTCCGGACATTCCGGGAGCCATCGAGGCGGTCCGGCGCATCGCCGCCCGCTGGCCCGTCGCGATCGCGTCGTCCGCCCACCGCGAGGTGATCGATGCCGCGCTCCGGGCGACTGGTCTGGGCGACGTCGTACCCATCGTCGTCTCCTCGGACGATGTTGAGCACGGCAAGCCGGCTCCAGACGTGTACCTGGAGACGGCTCGGCAACTCGGAGTCTCCGCGGAGTCCTGTCTCGTCGTCGAGGACTCGATCAATGGCGTGCGGGCGGGCCAGGCCGCGGGCATGACGGTCGTCCTCGTTCCGAATGCCAGTGTGCCGCCGGCACCCGGTGCAGCGGATCTCGCAGATCTGGTCCTGGATCGGCTTGCGGACCTGACGCCACCTGGCCGCCCACCCGTCAGGGGAGGGCCCTCGGTAACGAAGGCGGATCGGTCGCGTCTTCAGATTCGATGACGCCAGCCGAGCAGCGCCTGCCGCGCTCTGACCTGCCCCGCTGGAATCGTGCGCTCCGGTACTACTCCTCGCGCCTTGTCGTTGGCTTCTTGATGAGGATCATGTTCCGTCTCCGCGTCGAGGGGATCGACCGACTCCCTCCAGGCCCCGTCCTCCTGTGCTTCAACCACCTCAGCTGGATGGATCCGTTCCTGCTCTTTGCAACGCTTCCGCTCCGCCCCCGCCTGTACCTGTTCGGCCCTCGCGAGGCGGACCTTCGAACCGGCATGCGTAATCGACTCATGTACTGGACCGCAACGCCGGTTCCGTTCAAGCCGGATCGGTCCGACCTTCGAGAGACGACCCGGCGCGTCCAGGCGGTCTTCGAATCTGGCGGCGTCCTCGCGATCGCCGGTGAGGGGCGCATTCACGTGGGGGAGCGGGCCCTCCTGCCAATCCAGGATGGCGCGGCGTACTTCGCGCTCCGCAGTTGCGTTCCGGTGGTCCCGGTCGCGCTCAATGGGTTGTCGTGGCTCGGGTTTGGCCGCCAACTCCGTGTCCGGATCGGCCAGCCAATCTCGACTGCGAGCGATGGCCGTCCGATGAGCCAGGCCGTGGGGGCTCTGACGGCCGAGATCACGGAGTCGCTGCTCGGTCTGGTGGCCGACGCCCCCGACGTCGAGGCGCCGGGGCGGTTCGGGCGCTGGTTGACCGAGCGGTTCAACGACTGGCCCGAGGGCTCGCGCGAAGCGGCTGAGGCCGCGGCCTGCAATCCCGGAGATCGGGGCGATCCCGCGGCGTAGCCCCTGATCGTGCCGTGGCCGCGAAGCGCCAGCAAGCCGAGCCGTCGCCTCTGGCATACTTTCGTTCGACCCGGGCACCCATTGAGACGGTCAGGGCGAGGAGGATGCGTTGGTTGCGAGCGGCCTGTCGGCCGATCCAGCGGAATATCGGGCCCGCCTGGACGAACAGTCGGATGATCAGATCGACGTGTGGGTGGCGGAACTCATGCGCGATGTCGCGAAGCGCCGAGGCGTGGTCCAGGTCGTGGGCGCGTTTCGTGCAGCCACCAAGCTCACCGAACTAGAAATCGAACAGGTGTTCGCATCTGGCGGCGGAGCTCCGGCCACCATTGGACGGGACGCGGACGGGCGATTGATCCTCCCGACCGTTTCGCTGTACACGCTCGTCGCCGGTCTCAGATCGCGGACGCGAGATGCACGCGCTCGCTTGATCGACTTCCTCGTCGCCAACTTCGACGAGCTCGTCTACGTCTGACGGCGGCGTATCCGCGTCCGGTCACGGGGCCGTCCTGGCCCGAATTCGGCTGGTCCATCCGTTTCCCTCGGTTCTCAATGGCCTGACGGTGCTGGTCATTGCCATCCTCGCGGGTGGATCGATCCTGGTGGCGCTTCGATTGGCGCTGGCCATGACGGCGTTGCAGTTTGCGATCGGAGCGCTCAACGACCTGATCGATGCCCCCAGGGATGCCGGACGGATCCCGCCGAAGCCAATTCCAGCCGGTCTCATCTCGAGCAGAGCCGCTCGCTGGATCGTCGTCGGAGCCGCCGGCACCGGGATCGCGCTGGCGGTGCCGTCGGGCCTCGGGACGGTGGCGGTCGGCCTGGCTGGGTTGAGCTGCGGGATTGCCTATGACCGGTGGCTCTCCCGATCGGCTGCATCGTGGCTGCCGCTGGCGGTTGCACTGCCGCTCGTTCCCGTGTTCGCCTGGATCGGCGTGGCAGGCCGGCTCTCAGCCGACGTCCTGACGCTCGTTCCACTGGCGATGCTGGCCGGCTCGGGGCTCGCGATCGGCAACGCACTCGTCGATGAGCCCGTGGATCGAAGCCTCGGGCGCCGGACGGTCGCCGTCGCGTTCGGGCAGAGGACCGGCTGGCTCCTGCACACCCTCCTGTTTGCTCTCACGGTCGCGCTGATCATCGCCTTGAGAGCTCAGGGTGGGGGACTGATCACGGCCGTGCCGATGGTGGCCGGGATCGCCGCGATCATCTCCGGAGTAGCGCTGGTGGCCTTGACCGGGAGCCGCTCGCGTCGGGCTGGGTGGGCCATGGAGGCAGTCGGTACCGCGATGTTGGGCATCACATGGTTCATCGGCCCTGGAGGAGGCGGGTAGGGAAAGAGGTCCAGCCCGTCACCGGGCCGGGACCAAAGTACCCCTAACGCTCGGCTTGAGAGGTGCGTTATCGTTCGTGTAACCCCAGATACTTGGAGATTTGAACATTGACTCGACTACTTCATCACCTCCGTCCGCTGCTCGTCGGTCTCGTCGCACTCCTCCTGACAGCTGGCATCGCCTTCGCCGCCAAGCCCGCGCCGACCGGGGCTGGCACGGAGACTGGCACGCAGGCATCCGGCCAGCAGGTCCCCAGCGCCCGCGACGGCACCGAGCCTGCCGAGGTCGAGGCTGATACTGAGACGGACAGCGACAGCGCGGACCACTGTTCCGTGGATCTCACTTCTCAGGCTGCCATCGACGCTGCCCCGAACCACGGGTCCGTCGTCTGCTCCGCCGCCCACCAGAAGGACTTCCCGGACACCTTCAAGAACCATGGGGCCTGGGTGTCGTCCTTTGCCCACCAGAACCATGGCACCGATGCCTCGGCCACGGGAACGCTGAAGTCCGCAGATGGCAAGGCCAAAGCGGCCGAGAAATCCCAGGGCCACTCCCAATCCGGGACCTCGACGCAGGACTGACCGCCGAGCCTGCCTGGCGATGGGTCCAGGTCCGCAAGCCTAGGAACACAACGAAGCCGGCGCACGCGCGCCGGCTTCTTGATTTCCTCCGCCGCCGAGGCTGATGCCGGGCGCGGGACGCGTCGAGGCGCGTGCCTGGGCTAGTCGGCCTCGCCGCTTCGGACCATGGCGATCACATTCTCGAGCTTCAGCTTGGCGATGGTCAGGTACTTGGCGAGGTTCGCCCGATCCACCGGTCCGATGGAAGCGACGACGTCCGGTGCCCGAAGGACGTCCACGAGCTCCTCGACGGCCTCAGCCAGCTGTTGCTTGGCGGAGATGAGGGAGTCGTCCCGGAGTGGTTTCGAGACGGTCCGTCGTCCAGTCCAGGCTGCCTCGGCCTCTGCGGCCGTCGATGCCATCCCGGGCCCATCTGATTGGTCCGCCTCGTCGGCGGTGACGTGGGTGCGTCGACGTCCCTCGATCCGATCGCGAAGCTTCAGGAGCGTCAGCTCTCCTCGGGCAACCTGCTGTCCGAGCCGCTTGCGCTTCTTCGGATCCTGGACCTTCATCAGCTCGTAGGCGTGAGACAGGGTGTCTTTGCGCAAGGACACCAGTTCGCGTACGTCGTCGGGGGCATCGGCGAGGCGGAGACGATTCTCGAGATAGCCCTTGTCCTTCCCAAGTTTCTGCGCCAGCTTGCGGACCGAGTAGCCATGCTCGCGGACCATTCGGTCGTACATCGCTGCTTCGTCGAGTGGCGTCAGATCCTCACGCTGAAGATTCTCGATGATCGAGATCTCGAGGGCCGTTTCATCATCGATGTCCTCGACAAGCGCCGGGATCGTCTCCATGCCCGCGGCCTTGGACGCTCGCCAGCGCCGCTCGCCGGCGATCAGCTCGTACTCGTTGTCTCCGCGAGGTCGGACGAGAATTGGCTGGAGCACACCGTGCACGCGGATCGAGGCGGCAAGCTCGTCAAGGGCCGCTGCCTCGAAGACAAGACGGGGCTGTTCAGGGTTCGGCGCGATCTGACCAAGCGGGATCATCCGGACGCCCGACGAGTGCCCCGTCCGATCCGGGGACAGGAGGCTGAGGATGGCAGGGGAGAGCTCGCGCTCTTCCGACAGGCGGCGTGCGGCCGTGGCGCGAAAGTCTGTTCTAGCCAAGATCGATGACCTCCCGTGCCAACTCCCGGTACGTTCGAGCCGCGTCGGTGTGTCCGGCGTAGCTGGTAATTGGTTTTCCGACAAGCGGGGCCTCGCCGAGCTTCACGGTATTCCGGACGATCGAATTGAAGACGTGATGGTCGCCCACGACGCGCAGCTCCTCGAGCATGTCCTTGGCCAGGTTCGTGCGCCCGTCGTACAACGTCGCAAGAAGACCCATGATCCGGAGCTTCCGATTCAGCTTCAGACGGATGGTGTTGATCACCTTGACCAGGTTCGTCAGACCCTTCATCGCGTAGAACTGGGTCTGGACGGGGATGATGACGCCGTCCGCGGCCACGAGCCCGTTGACCGTCAGGAGGCCAAGGTTCGGTGGGCAGTCGATGAGTGCGTAGTCGTAGCGTGACTTGAGTCGACCACTCATGGCATCACGCAGGATGCCCTCGCGACCCAGCATCGTGAACAGTTCGCCTTCCGTCGCTGCGAGGTCGATGTGGGCTGGTACCACGTCGATTCCCTGGGTCTCCGTCGGCAGGATCACCTGGTCGAGCGTCGCCTTCCCGACGAGCACATCGGCCATCGACCGCTCGATCGTGTTCAGGTTGATGCCCAGGCCAGCTGTCAGGTTCGCCTGAGGATCCATGTCAATGCACAGGACGCGGTAGTTCTCCTCGGCGAGCGCTCCGGCGAGGTTGATCGCGGTGGTCGTCTTGCCGACGCCGCCCTTCTGATTCGCGATCGCGATCACGTTCGTCACCGGAGTAGCACCTCGGATGGGGAGGACTCGTTGGTCGATGGGAATTGGCATGACGCGTCAACGCTGTCCGCGGGTCGGGCGCGTCCAAACCAGATCCTACTCCACGGTGGGTCCAACCGCGGCTCGACTTATCCACAGGTTCGCCGAGTTGTGCACCGAAGTGTGGATTTCTTCCGCGCCCGTTCCGACCGTCGAGGGAGGCCTGGACCGCCTGGATTCCGCATTTCACGAGCGGGCTGCAGCGGCCGCACAGGTCTAGAATGCTCTCATCGGTCATCCAATCAGGGTGTCGTTGCGCAAAGACAGTCGCCTCGTCCCGAGCCGTGTCGATGCACCTGCCATCGGACAGGAGTTGCCCCAGTGCCGACGAATGCTGAACGTCTGAGCCGCCTCGATCGCATGCGAGCGGAATCGTTGCTCGGAGGAGGCCAAACCCGGATCGATCGACAGCACGAGATCGGCAAGCTGACCGCACGCGAACGCCTCGAGCTCCTCGTTGATGCCGATTCCTTCGTGGAACTCGATGCGTTCGTCACGCACCGGTCGTCCGACTTCGGTCTGGCTGACCAGCGAGTGCTGGGTGACGGAGTCGTCACCGGACATGCCACCATCGACGGCCGTCTGGTGTTCGTCTTCAGTCAGGACTTCACGGTCTTTGGTGGATCGCTGTCCGAGGCCTACGCGGAGAAGATCTGCAAGGTCATGGATCTGGCGATGAAGGTCGGGGCCCCGATGATCGGGATCAACGACTCCGGTGGCGCGCGGATCCAGGAGGGCGTTGTCTCGCTCGGCGGCTATGCCGACATCTTCCTCCGCAATGTCATGGCGTCCGGGGTCATCCCGCAGATTTCGGTGGTGATGGGACCCTGCGCCGGCGGTGCGGTCTACTCGCCTGCGATGACCGATTTCACGATCATGGTCGAAAAGACGAGTTACATGTTCGTCACCGGCCCGAACGTCGTGAAGGCAGTGACGCACGAGGTCGTCGATTCCGAGGCTCTCGGTGGTGCGATCGTTCACACGACGAAGAGTGGTGTGGCGCATCTTGCAGCGCCCGACGAGGCTGCCGCGCTCGAATCGGTGCGCAGGCTCCTGGCGCATCTGCCGCAGAACAACCTCGCGCCGCCGGTCATCGTCGCGACCGCGGATTCGCGGGATCGGATGGACCCGGATCTGGATGGGATCGTCCCTGACGATCCAAGCAAGCCGTACGACATGCATGGGGTCATCAGTCGGGTCGTCGACGATGGCGACTTCTTCGAGATCCAGCCGGGCTGGGCGCCGAACATCCTCATCGGTTTCGCACGGCTCGGCGGCCGGAGCGTCGGCATCGTGGCGCAGCAGCCGGCGGTCCTCGCCGGAGCGCTCGACATCGATGCATCGATGAAGGCTGCTCGCTTCGTCCGCACCTGCGATTGCTTCAACGTGCCGTTGATCACCTTCGTCGACGTGCCCGGGTTCCTGCCCGGCGTGGGACAGGAGCATGGCGGGATCATCAAGCACGGAGCGAAGCTGCTGTACGCCTACTGCGAGGCGACGGTGCCGAAGATCACGGTAATCACCCGCAAGGCATACGGCGGAGCGTATGACGTCATGAGCAGCAAGCACATCCGCGGCGATATGAACTTCGCGTGGCCGACGGCGGAGATCGCGGTCATGGGCGCGGAGGGCGCCGTGAACATCATCTTCAAGGACGAGATCGCGACGGCCGATGATCCGAAGGCGGCGAGGGCTCGCCTCGTTGCCGAATACGAGGAGGAGTTTGCGAGCCCATACATCGCCGCCGCCCGCGGCTATGTTGACGACGTGTTCCGCCCATCGGAGACGAGGCCCCGTCTTATCGGTGCCCTCGAGATGCTCGCCGACAAGCGCGACACCAACCCCCGAAAGAAGCATGGCAACATCCCGCTCTGAACCAGATGCCGGCGTGTCTTTGCGCAAAGACGAGTCCGAGGCGCTTCCGTTCCGGCGCGTCCTGATCGCGAACCGGGGTGAGATAGCGGTCCGGATCATTCGCGCCTGTCACGAGATGGGGATGGAGGCGATCGCCATCTACAGCGACGTCGACGCAGGCGCCATGCATGTCCGTCTCGCGGACCGGTCCGTTCGCGTCGGCCCGGCGAGCCCGGCCGAGAGCTACCTCAGGATCGATGCCATCGTCCAGGCAGCGATCGACACCGGCGCCGAGGCGATCCACCCGGGCTATGGCTTTCTGGCCGAGCGCGCCGCCTTCGCGCGCGCCGTGGAGGGGGCCGGCCTGGTCTTCGTCGGACCACCGTCGGACGCCATCGATGCGCTTGGGGACAAGCTCCACGCCCGACGGACGGCGCGCGACGTGGGGGTTGCGGCCGTGCCCGGGACGCTTGATCCCGCCCCGATCGACCGGCCGGAAGACCTGGACCGGATCCTCGGGGATGCCGATGCGGTCGGGTTCCCGCTGCTGGTCAAGGCCGCGGCCGGCGGCGGCGGCCGGGGTATGCGCCGGGTTACCTCGAGAGATGAGCTGCCTGCGGCCCTGGCCTCGGGATCCGCGGAGGCTGCGTCGGCGTTCGGTGACGGGGCCGTCTATCTCGAGCGTGAGATCAAGCCGGCCCGGCACATCGAGGTGCAGCTGTTGGGCGACTCGACCGGTCGGGTCGTCGCAATCGGGGAGCGCGATTGCTCACTCCAGCGCCGCCATCAGAAACTGGTCGAGGAGGCTCCTGCTCCAGGGCTGACGACGACCGAACGTACCGAACTCCACGGAATGGCGGTTCGTGTCGCTCAGGCCGCCGGGCTGCGGAACGCCGCGACGGCCGAGTTCCTCCGGGCGCCCGATGGGTCGCTCTACTTCCTGGAGGTCAACACAAGACTCCAGGTCGAGCACGGCGTTTCGGAACTGGTTTCGGGTCTCGACATCGTCCGCGAGCAGTTCCTCCTCGCCGCCGGGCGCCCGCTGTCCCAGGCCGCACTCGATGCCGCCGATCGCGCCGCACACCCGGAGAGCCACGCCATCGAGGTTCGCCTGACCGCCGAGGACCCCGGCCGCGACTTCGCCCCAACTCCGGGTCTGATCACTCGGTGGACCATGCCGGCCGGCCCCGGCGTCAGGGTCGACACGGCAATCGTCGCCGGCGATCGGGTCCCGGCGGAGTACGACAACCTGATCGCCAAGATCATGGTTCATGCCGGGACCCGCGAGTCCGCGATCGACCGCTTGCGCCGGGCGCTCGACGAGACCGAGATCGCCGGGATCCAGACGACATTGCCATTTCATCGCGCGGTGGCGCGCGCCCCGTCGTTCCGGGCGGCCGAGCTGTCGACGGGATGGGTGGGGGAGCACTGGGACGGCCCTGCCACCTGGGCCAGGGCCGCCGAGTCAGCTCAGTTCGCAGCCGGACTCGCCGCGCTCCTCGACGGACCGGCGAAACCGAGCGGGCCGGCCGTGCTACCGGAGGCGCGTTCCGATCCGTGGCGCCTGGCCGGCCTTGAAGAAGCGGCTGACCGATGGCCACGATGAGCGCTCGCCGGGGGCCGGCGGGCACGACGCGGACGCCTCCGAAGCTGGCGCCATCCCCTCGAGCGGTTCGGGTCAGCCTGGCCCCGGAATCGGCATGGGCCTCGTCGTCGGCCGTGGTTATCGACTCCGTGGCGGGAGAGGTAGTCGTGGACGGCCTCAGGACCGAGTTGAGACTCGAGCTTCGGGACCCGGAGGCCGGCCTGCTGGCCAGCGGCTCGGACGGGTCGGACCGGAGCATGCGCGTCCGGATCCTGCCTGTGATGCGGGGCCGCACCGTCCCGGCCGGAGCGCAGCGGCGGGAGGTCATCGTCGACGGCTGGCGCGTCATGGTGGATCTCGAGCCCGCCGCGCGGGCCGCGCTCCGCGAGCGCGCGCAACGCGGCAACGCCGCCAGCGGCCACAGCAGACCGAGCGAGGTCCGTGCCATGATCCCGGGCGTCGTACTGGCGGTTACCGTCGGGGCGGATGATCTGGTGGAGGCAGGACACGTGCTCATCGTCGTCGAGGCCATGAAGATGCAGAACGAGATCAGGGCGCCCCGGGATGGCCGGGTCGAGCGGGTTGCGGTTCAGCCCGGCGCGAAGATCGAGGTCGGGGACCTCCTCGTGGTGCTGGCGGGCGAGTCGGCGCCGCAGTG
>JBDSJV010000138.1:0-4852 GCA_039917225.1 Candidatus Limnocylindrales bacterium | reverse complement strand
TCTGCGCGTCTCCAGGATCGGTCTTGGCACTTGGCAGTTCGGGTCGCGCGAGTGGGGCTACGGAGACGACTACGCGACGACGGTGGCGCCAGCCCTCGTCCAGCGAGCGGTGGAGCTCGGGATCACTGTCATTGACACGGCCGAGTTCTACGGACTGGGACGCTCAGAGCGGATCATCGGCGCGACACTCGCGGCGCTGCCTCAGCGCGAACGCGCGGCTCTCACGGTGGCCACGAAGTTCATGCCGGTGGCTCCGGCTGAGTCGATCGTGGCTCGCCAGGCCGCGGGCAGCCGGCGCCGGCTCGGGATCGATTCTCTTGACCTCTACTACGTCCACTGGCCGAACCCCTTCGTGTCGCAGCGCCGGGTGATGCAGTCGCTCCGGCCGTTGCTGGAGTCCGGCGCGGTACGGCGAGTCGGCGTCAGTAACTACTCGCTTCGCCAGTGGATCGACGCCGAGCGGGCCCTCCGCGCCCCGGTGATTGCGAACCAGGTCCCCTTCAGCCTGGTCGACCCGCGGCCCGCCCACGACCTGGTACCGCACGCCGCCGCGCTGGGGCGTCTCGTTGTAGCGTATTCGCCCCTCGGACAGGGGCTGCTTGCCGGGGCAGGGGAGTCGGTGTCACCCGGCGGAATCCGGGCGCTGGGTCCGCGATTCCGTGAGGACCGTCGTCGTCGCGCCGCGCCGCTCCTGGCCGCGGTGCGCGAGGTCGCCTCGGCACACGGGGCAACACCCGCCCAGGTGGCACTCGCCTGGGTCATTCGGCACCCCAACACCGTTGCCATCCCCGGAGCGCGGACGGTTGCCCAGCTCCAGGCGAACGCTGCGGCCGCTGATCTGGAGCTGAGCGACGACGAATTCCACCGACTGACGGCCGAGTCGGAGGCATTCGCCGCGATCCGGGGTTGACCGTCCGCCGGTACCCTTGAGCCGATGCCTCACCCGCTCGCCGACGAGCTGCTGTCCGATCTCGATCCTGAGCAGGAGGAGGCTGTCCGCGCAACGACCGGACCGGTCGCGATCCATGCCGGGGCAGGCAGCGGCAAGACGAGGGTCATCAGCCGGCGGACCGCCTACGCCATCGCAACGGGTGTCGTGCCCGCCGACCAGGTTCTCGTCGTCAGCTTCACGGACAAGGCGGCCACCGAGATGGTGTCGCGTCTCCGCGCGCTGGGGCTCCACGGCGTGACGGCGCGAACCTTCCATGCCCAAGCCCTGAGCCAGCTCCGCCACTTCTGGCCGACCCGCCACGACGGAGCCCCTCTGCCCGACCTCCTCGATTCCAAGCTGGCCATCCTGAGCCGCCTCGCCCGCCAGCTGCCCGGCCACTACCGCTTCACTCCATCACGGGATCTCGCCTCCGAGATCGAGTGGGCCAAGGCCAGGCGGATCCTCCCGACCGCCTACGAGGAGGCTGCGCTCGCGGCCGACCGCGAACCGCCGATCCCGGTTGATCTCTTCGTCCGCCTGTTCGGGGACTACGAACGGGCCAAGGCCAGGGCGAACCGGATCGACTTCGACGACTTGCTGATCGAGACCGTCCTGCTGCTCGAGACCGATCCCGAAGCGGCGTCCACCGTTCGGGCTCGGAAGCGGTGGTTCAGCGTGGATGAGTACCAGGACACCAACCCCCTCCAGCAGCGCCTCCTTGAGCTGTGGCTGGGCGATCGAGATGACCTGTGCGTGGTCGGCGACGAGGACCAGTCCATCTACACCTTCACCGGAGCCACGCCGGCTTACCTGACGGGCTTCGCCGAGCGCTACCCGGGGGCACACGAGGTGCTCCTCTCACGCAACTATCGAAGCTCGCCAGAGATCCTCGCGCTCGCCAACCGACTACTGGCAGCAGAGGGTCGCCGAAAGCGCCTCATCGCGACCAGTCCCGCGGGTCCCCAGCCGACCATCGAGCGAATGACGGACGGCGAGGCCGAGCTGGCACACCTCGTGACGTCGATCCGGGCGCTGCGTGCAACTGACACGCCGACATCGGAGATCGCCATCCTGGTTCGAATGAACGCTCAGATCCCACCGATCGAAGCCTCACTCACCAAGGCCGGGATCCCGTTCCGCGTCGCGGGTCAGCGGTTCTTCGAACGAGCCGAGGTCAAGGACGCGCTGCGACTTCTCCGTCGTCTCTCCGTCGGCGCCGGCCCCCTCGTTGGCTCACTGCTGCTTGCCGCCTTCGACGCCCGTCTGCGCGCAGACCTCGGATTCGAAGGCCAGACCGATGCGGGCGCCGAGGCTGGATCTCGGCCCGGCGCCGAGGCGCGCGAAAGGGATGCCTCGCTGGCCCTCGTGCTCGAGATCGCCGGCCAGGCCGTTGCCGCTCACCACGACATCGACCGCGATGGACTGGTCGCCGACTTCGAGGCGCGTGCCGCAGCGGAGTCCGCTGGCTCCGCCGACGGCGTGAACCTGCTGACCTATCACCGCGCCAAGGGCCTCGAGTGGGATGCCGTCTTCCTCCCGCAGCTCGAGGAGGGGACCCTCCCGATCCGGCAGGCTGAATCGGACGAGGAGCTGGCCGAGGAACGCCGACTTCTGTACGTCGGACTCACGCGGGCGCGTCTGCACCTGGCGCTCTCGTGGGCCGAGCGGCGTTCCGGAGCCGGCGACCGCGACGTCCGTCGCCGGCCGAGCCGCTTCCTGGAGGCCCTCGACGGTCGCCGGGCTCACGCCGGGCGCGTGACGGTGATCCCCGGTGCTCCGAGGCCAGTGGCTCCGCGTCGCGACCGCGCCGGACGGAGAGTCGACGAGACCCCGCTGATGGCCGCGCTCAAGGACTGGCGACTGACCGCCGCCCGATCAGATGGCGTGCCGGCGTACGTGATCGCGCCGGACTCCCTGCTCGAGGCGATCGCGGACCATCGACCCTCCACGATCCCTGCTCTTCGGCGGGTCAAGGGCATGGGACCGTCACGTCTCGCGCGATACGGCGAGGAGATGATCGCGATCGTCAAGGCCGAGCGCTGACCAGCTCCAGGCCGTGACCCGTCAGAATTGCGGCATGCCTCCCGTTGCTCCGCGGCGCCTGATCCTCGCCGGAGTCGCGGCACACGTGATCAGCTGGGGCCTGAGCGTCGTGGTCATCTCGACGTGGCCCGGCTATGACCAGCTGTCGCAGAACGCGGATGACCCCTTGACATCGGGCGTACTGTTATTTCGCTCGCCGAACGAAGTATCAGCATGAGGCTGGGACCGACGTCGGCAGCGGAACGGAGGACAGCGCGTGCGGACCGGACGGCGGGAACTCATCCGAGATCTCAACCGCTCGCTCGTGTTGAACCTCGTCCGCGAGCGCGGACCCCTCTCGCGGGCAGGACTGGCGCGGCTCAGCGGCCTCTCCTCCTCCACGGTCACCGAGATCGTGACGGTCCTGCTCGCTGATGGGTTCCTGAAGGAAAGGGGCCAGGCGCCCGCCGGGGACTCCGGCCTGGGCCGGCCCGGAACCCTCCTGCACGTCAACCCGGACGCCGGCTACGTCGTCGGCCTGAAGCTGGCCGCCGATTCACTGACCGCGACGGTCACGGATCTGGCGGCCGAGCCGCGCAGCTTCGTGACGCTCCCGCACCGACCGGAGGCAGGCGGTGACGGCGTGACCGAGGCCTTCGATCGAGCGGTCCTCCGGGCGCTCGAGGCGGCCGGCATCGATCGCTCGAACCTCCTTGGTCTCGGCGTCGGCGCCCCGGGTTCAGTCGTCGACGGGGAGGTCGTCGGGTCGCCGATCCCCGGTTGGGCCGGACTCGACATGCTGACGCTCCTCGAGCAGCACTTCGACCTGCCGGTCTTCCTCGACAACGACGTCAACACCCTGACCGTGGCCGAGCAGCTCTACGGCGCCGGGATCGGGGTGGACACCTTTATGGTCGTCACGGTCGGGCGCGGCATCGGCATGGGCGTGGTCGTCAACGGCACGCTCCATCGAGGCCGCCACGGTGCCGCCGGCGAGTTGGGCCACGTCCTCGCGCTCCCGGATGGTCCGCCCTGCTGGTGCGGCCGTCGTGGCTGTCTCGAGGCCATCGCCGCCGAGCCGGCGCTGGTGCGCGACGTCCTCGCATCGACCGGCAAGCTCCGTGCTCCCGCGGATCTCGCCGCGTACGCCGGCCGCGAACCGGCCGTCGCCGACATCCTGGCCCGGGCCGGCCGGCTCGTGGGTCGCGCCGTCGGTGACGCGGCAATGGTCCTCGACCCCGATCGAATCATCGTCGCAGGGGAAGGCGTCCGTCTCGGGCCCACCTATCTCGATGCGATCACCGACGGCATTCGCGCGCACCACGGTCTCGACGGGCTCGAACTCGTCGTGGAGCCGTGGGGTGACGAGGCCTGGGCCCGCGGAGCGGCCACGCTGGTCCTCCGCGAGCTTTTCCATCCGGCGCACTTGCGAGAGGACGGTCCGCCCCCGGTGGCTCGTCCCCTCGCGACCAGCGTTATCCGAAAACAGGCCCGCACGGGCCAAGGAGGAACCCGATGAGCTCACGCCGGTTGCGGCGGCCCCTGGCCCTCACGGCCTTGCCGCTCCTGCTCTCTGCCTGCCTCGGTGGCGGCGCCACCCCGGTTCCCAGCACGGCACCCGTGACCGAGGCGCCCACGGTCGCGCCGTCGGCCACGGCGGACGTGACCGGGATGGTCACCTTCTGGAACGGCTACGCCGCCGACGGCGACGAGATCAAGACGTTCACCGATGTCGTGCTGCCGGCCTTCGCCAAGCTCTACCCGAACGTCAAGGTCGAGCACCAGGAAATCCCTTATGACGACCTTCGCCAGAAGCTGGTCACCGGGCTCGCCGGGGGCACCCTTCCGGATGTCCTCCGGGCCGATATCATCTGGGTCCCGGAGTTCGCGGACAAGGGG
>JBDSJV010000137.1:0-3607 GCA_039917225.1 Candidatus Limnocylindrales bacterium | reverse complement strand
AGGCTGCCTATCGGGTCCAGCGGGCCGTGGAGTCGGGCGACCAGGTGGTCGTGGGAGTCAACCGGTTCCGCGACGACGAGGTGCGCACGCCGCCCCTCCAGAAGATCGACCCGGACGGGGAACGCCGCCAGGTGGAGCGGGTTCGCCGCGTCCGGGCCGAACGCTCCGCGGACACATGGGCGGCCGCCATGGACGAGCTGGAGCGGATCGCTCGCGCCGATGGCAATCTGATGCCGTCCATCCTGATCGCCGTGCGGGCCTACGCCACGGTCGGCGAGATCAGCGACCGCCTCCGACTGGCGTGGGGCGAGCACCGCGAGCTGATCACGGTCTGAGCACGGGGTGCGAGCCTTCGGATGATGGGACTTCGCCGACGATCGAGACCGAGAGGGGGCGCCATGCGTATCGGCGTGCCATTGCGCGCCCTCGCCCTTGAGCTGGCAGTCGTGGCTGGCGGGCTTGCGGCCATCTGGGTCGGGCCGCGACTCGGGATACCCTCATTACGATGGGGCCCCGATCGACACCGTGACGATCGCTGACCCGCCTGCTCACGACCTTACCTCGGCCATCCTCCCGGATCGGGTGCGTTCCGCAGCGCACGTCGTGCGGGACGGTCTCTCCGGGGGCTTCTGCGAGCTCGGGCACCGTTCCACGGGAGAAACCTGACACATCACCGGATTCTCTGCCGTCTACGCTGCGTGAGAGAGGTCTTCGGGGCGACGAGATGTTGATCCTCAGGCGCGTCGCGTTTGCCTTCTGCGTCGCGATGGCGTTGCTCGCAGTGCCGGTGGTCCCGCCGATCCTCGATGCTATCCGAGCCTATGCCACCGATCAGCGACCGCCGGCGGGGTGACCCTGACCTCGATTCCGCTGGCCCGGTGTATTCGAGCCATGGGGGACAGGGTACGCTGAACGTATGTCGAAGAGTACCGCGGACCGCTTGCCTGACGCGATCCGTCGCATGGGCAAGATCCACCACGTCGCGCTCATCGTCAGCTCCATCGAGGCCGCTCTCGGGCTGTGGCGCGACATGCTGGGCCTGGAGCTGGAATCGGTCCTGGACATCCCGCAGGACCGTGTTCGGATCGCCTTCCTGGGAGTAGGGGAGTCCAGGATCGAGCTTGTCGAGCCGACCGACGACACGACCGGGGTCGCTCGGTTCCTCGCCAGCAAGGGCGAGGGCTTCCATCACGTCTGCTTCGAGGTGGACGATCTCGCTGAGACCCTCCTGCGCCTCGGGATCGACGGGCTGGAGCTCATCGACAGCGCGGCGCGGCGCGGCGCCGAAGGTCCGGTCGCGTTCCTTCACCCACGCTCCTGCGGCGGCGTCCTCGTCGAGCTGATCGAGGCGCCCGGTGGTCCCTCATGGGCCGCCCTTGGGTACTGACCGGAGCGGTTCCAGGTTTCCTGCCGATCGTCCACGTGGTGCACAGTGGGCGCGCTCCAAGCCGGATCCGACGGCATCGTTGCCCTCCAGCCACCGGCGCTGAGCGTGGGCCCTGTCGGTTTCAAGTGCTGCGGGCCTCGATTCCCTGCCTAACGTGCATGGCATGGACGTTAGGCAGGAACGTTGATCCAATGCCGGCCCCGGCCCCAGTCGAGCCGTTTCGTCGCCCGGAGCGAGAACATCAGGGGCAGCTCGCCCGCGGTACCCTCCGGCAGACGGAACGTCCCGCCCGGGGTCTTGGTCAGGAAGTCCGCGCTCCAGTCCAGGAACGGGTGCTCCACGAGGGCCTCGATCCGCAGGCCGGCCTCGATCAGGGCGGTGACGATCTCGCCCAGTCCGTGGTCCCAGCCGTGCTCCACCACACCCTCGCCGACGTCCGCCGTCAGGTCTGCATAGGAACCCGTCACTGGGAATGAGATCGGATCGCGGTGCTCCCAGTACGGGTAGGTGAGTCGAAGCTCGCCCGGCTGCACACCTTCCGGCTCGAACGCCTGGACGACCGGGTGGATCTCTGTGATGAAGAACACGCCGCCGGGCGCGAGGAAGTGCGCGACGACCCGGGCCCACCCGCGGATGTCCGGCAGCCAGCCGAGCACGCCGCGCGACGTGTAGACGATGTCGAACACGCCGTCCAGGTTGGCCGGGAGGTCGTACAGGTTGGACTGGACGAAGCGCGCGTCCGGGAACCCGAGGTCCACCGCGAGCGAGCTCGCGAGCTCCACGGCCGCCGGTGAGAGGTCCGCACCGGTCACCCTCGCGCCCAGCCGCGCGAACGACAGCGTATCGATCCCGAAGTGGCACTGGAGATGGAGGAGCGAGCGACCTTCCACCTCGCCGATCATCTCGAGCTCGTACGGCCGGATCCGGATGCCGCCCTCCCGAAAACCCGCCAGGTCGTAGAAGGTCCCGGACGCGTGGATCCCCGTCCAGAGATCCCATAGCGTCTGGTTGGCGGCCATCGCCTCGTCGGCGCTGGGCGCGGGCGGGGCTGCCTCACCTGCATTCATCAGAGCGACCAGGCGAACAGCACGTCCGGGGCCGCGTCCGCGGACCGGCAGAAGGCCACGACCTGACCGGCCAGGTCCCGGATCCAGGGCTTCTCCTCGCGCGGCAGCATCCCCAGCTCTTCCTCGACGAGATCGATCCAGCGCCCGGCGATCGCGCCCATGGAACCGTCCGAGATCCTGGCGACCGCCGTGATCCACGACGGATCTACGCGTTCGATCGTTCGCGTGTCCTCGTCCGGGCCCGGGCCCTCCAGCTCTAACCGGGCATCCAGGAAGTCCACCGGCTCGTCGCGACCGGTGACGGTCCGCACGGCCTCCGAGAAGAGGTCCAGCCAGGTGGGATCCAGGCCGCCGCCAAGGGCGAGGTGAGCCCGGAACCTCGTTCGGTCGTCCAGCGAGGCCAGGTCGTCCGTCCCGATCGCCAGGAGGATCTCGCGGGCGTCTCCCGCCACGAGGTCCATCAGCCGCCGCATCAGCTGCCGCCCTCGCCCTCGGCGCCTCGCGCGCTGGCCAGTCCCTCGCTGTAGAAGATCATGTCCAGGTCGCCCGGGGAGCAGCCCGCCGATGTCAGCACGGCCGCAGCTTCGGCTCGGTGCTGCGTCCCGTGGTTCACGACGTGCGCCGGCATCTGCCAGTAGGGGATGCCTTCGTCGGTGGCGTTGACGGCCGCGTCGTCGAGCGAGTCCAGCCAGGCGTCGAACGCCATCCATTCGGTCTCCCACGCCGCGGCGAGCCCAGCCGGGGTTGGCAGCGGCTCACGCTCGGGTCGCGGTCCCTCCGAGCTGTCGGACAACCCGTGGCGCCAGCGCTGGTGCGCGCCGAGGTGATGGACGAGGATCCCGCCCGGACCGCGATCCCCGATCACGTTCTGAGTCGACCAGACCGCCTCGCCCACGCCATCCAGGACGGCCAGCACCCGGCGCGTCGCCCAGCGGTCGAAGCCATACAGGGATCGGAGGTCGGCGAACTGCATTTGAACCGGCGCTACCCGCGGTAGCCGGCGTCCCGGAGGAGCGCCGGGAGTTCGGTCGGGGAGCCCGCTACGCGGAAGCCGGCTGCCTCGAGCGCCTCCACCTTGGACGCCGCGGTGCCCGCGCCGCCGGAGATGATCGCGCCGGCATGGCCCATCCGCTTGCGGGAAGTCGTAGAAGGT
>JBDSJV010000136.1:0-4215 GCA_039917225.1 Candidatus Limnocylindrales bacterium | reverse complement strand
CCGGGTGATCGTCAAGCTCACCCGACAGACCGGCGGCAAGATCCTGTTCGAGGGCCGCGACGTCAGCACCCTGTGGGGGGCGTCGAAGCTTCGACCGTATCGCCGCCGCGTCCAGCTCATCTTCCAGGACCCGTACGAGACGCTGAACCCCAAGCAATCCATCTTCGACTTCGTGGCCGAGCCGTTGGTTGTCAACGGTCTCGCCAAGGGCGCGGAACGCGCTGCCAAGGTCCTCGCCGCGCTCGAGGCGACCGGCCTCCGCCCGGCCTCCGACTTCGCCTATCGGTTCCCGCACGAGCTGTCCGGCGGCCAGCGCCAGCGCGTCGTCATCGCCGGGGCGCTGGTGATGGACCCGGACATCATCGTGGCGGACGAGCCCGTCTCCATGCTGGACGTTTCCATCCGGACCGAGCTGCTGCGCCTGATGCTGGACCTGCGCAAGGAGCGAGGCCTGACCTACCTGTTCATCACCCACGACCTGTCGCTGGCCTGGGTCATCGCGGATCGGATCGCGGTGATGTACCTAGGCAGGATCATGGAGATCGGACCGGCTGAGCGGGTCATCCGCTCGCCCCGCAATCCATACACGCAGGCACTCGTCTCGATCGCGCCGTCGCCGGACCCGCCGACGCCCGGCGAGCGTGCCAGGCGGACGATCCTGGAGGGTGAGACCCCGGACGCCGCCCACATCCCACCGGGCTGTCGATTCCACCCGCGTTGCCCCGTGGTGTTCGATCGCTGCAAGGTGGAGGAACCTCCGCTGTTCGATGTGGGTGGCGGCCAGTCGGCGGCCTGCTGGCTCGCCGAGGTCGGCCCGCTGCCCGTCCTGCAGGGCGGCGCGATCGCAGAGCCTGCGTCGCGGACGAGTTTCGGCGGGGGGGTAGGATAATGCGGGTGACAACGACTCGATCGTCGGCGATGTACCGGTTGTACGCGGGAGATATCCATGGGCGACAAGACCTCCGACGGACATGACGGCGGCAACGGCCGGACGTCGTCCGGTGGCGTTCGACTGACCACGCGACAGGGTCATCCGGTAACGGACAACCAGAACCAGCGGACGGTTGGCAGTCGCGGGCCGGCGACGCTGGAGAACTACCACTTCCTCGAGAAGATCAGTCACTTCGATCGCGAGCGGATCCCCGAGCGGGTCGTCCACGCACGCGGCTTCGTCGCCCACGGCTTTCTTGAGGCATACGGCACCATCGGCGACGAACCCGCCTCGACCTACACGCGGGCCAAGCTGTTCGCCACCAAGGGCAAGCGCAGCCCGGTCGTGATCCGTTTCTCGACGGTCATCGGTGGTCGCGATTCGTCCGAGGTCGCCGTGACCCGCGTGGCTTTGCCGTCAAGTTCAAGACCGAGGACGGCAACTGGGACCTGGTCGGCAACAACCTGCCGGTCTTCTTCATCCGCGACGCGATCAAGTTCCCGGACGTCATCCACGCCCTCAAGCCGGATCCGGTGACGTTCCGCCAGGAGCCCAACCGGATCTTCGACTTCATGAGCCTGACGCCCGAATCCATGCACATGCTGACCTGGCTGTTCAGCCCACGCGGTATCCCGAAGGACCATCGCCACATGGACGGCTTCGGGGTGAACGCGTATCGCATGGTCAACGCTGCCGGCGAAGGGGTCCTCGTCAAGTACCACTGGAAGACCCAGCAGGGGGTCGAGTCGTTGACGCAGGCCCAGGCGGACGCCATCCAGGCGACCGAGCTCGGCAGCGCGTCGAAGGACCTGCGCGAGGCGATCGAGCGCGGCGACTTCCCGCGCTGGGAGCTGAACGTCCAGATCATGTCGGACGACGCGCACCCGGAGCTCGATTTCGATCCGCTCGACGACACGAAGACCTGGCCCGAAGACGTCTTCCCGCTCCGCCCGATCGGGATGATGACGCTGGACCGGAACGTCGAGAACTTCTTCGCGGAGAACGAGCAGTCCGCGTTCGGCACGGGGGTGCTCGTCGACGGGCTCGACTTCTCCGACGACAAGATGCTCGTGGGACGCACGTTCTCGTACTCGGACACGCAGCGGTACCGCGTCGGTCCGAACTACCTTCAGCTGCCGATCAACCAGCCGCTCGTCCAGCCCGCCACCAATCAGCGTGACGGACAGATGGCCTATGCGGTGGACGTCACGGGCCAGAACCCACACGTGAACTACGCGCCGAACTCGACCGGCGGCCTACGCGAGGCCGAGCGGAGCGGCCCGGACTATGAGCCGGAGATCAGCGGCCGCCTGACGCGATCGAAGATCGAGCGGACCAACGACTTCGCCCAGGCCGGCGCGCGCTACCGGACGATGCCTGACTGGGAGCGGGAGGATCTCGTCGCCAACATGATCGCGTTGCTCGGACAGTGCGAGCGCCAGATCCAGGACCGGATGGTCGGGCTATTCGCACAGTGCGACCCGGACTACGGGGCCCGCGTAGCCGATGGTCTCGGTATCCCGCCCCCGGTGACGGCGGCGACCGCCTGACGCTCGGTCAATGCTGATGCGCGGCGCGGGCGGCCCGGACGAGCATCGCGTCGCGCCAGGTCCGGCAGAGCACCTCCACGAGCTCGAGCCGGTCGACCGCGGTCGCGAGATCCGGCCCGACCGCGATGGCGCCGTGTCGCTCGAGCAGGACGACCCCGGCAAAGGGGGTGGGTGGGTCGGTCAGCGCGCTGGAAATGCGTGTGGCGAGGTCGTCGCTGCCCATCGGCGCGAACAGGATGTACGGCAGACGCGGAATGAAGTGCGCGGTCTCGGGTAGGGCCGTCGGGTCCGGGATCTCTCCGGCGAGGGTAAGCGCCATCGAGGCCGGGAGGTGGGCGTGGGCGACCGCACCGATGTCCGGACGAGCGGCGTAGACCGCGAGGTGGATCGCCAGGTCGGACGTCGGCGCGAACCCCGATCGCGAGCGAGCCTCCGCCTCGGGATGGTCGGTCCGGACGACGACCAGGTCGTCCGCCTGAAGTTCGTCCTTGCGGCGTCCCGTCGGGGTCACCAGGATGCGCGACCCATCAAGGCGGATCGAGAGGTTGCCCTCGCCGGCCGAGATGAGCCCGCGCGCGCCCAGGCGCTGTCCCGCCCGGATCAGTACGTCAGCTGTGGTCCCGATCTCCATGTCGGCATCGTACGGCTCGACGGGCCGCCTCGTACCATCGCCGGATGCCACCTGCTCAGGTCGACGAGGCGCAACCGCTCGGGCAGAACCGGGATTTTCAGATCCTGCTCGGCTCCCAGGGGATCTCCGCCCTTGGCGATGCGGTCAGCTTCACGGCGCTCCCGCTGCTTGTCCTGGCGCTGACCGGGTCCGGCCTCGCGATGGGTGTGGTCGGGGCATTGCAGACGCTCCCGGATCTCGTCCTGGGGATGGTCGCCGGAGCCCTGGCGGACCGGAGCGACCGGAAGCGGATGATGTTCCTGGCCGACTTGGGGCGGGCGATCCTGATCGCGCTGATCCCCATCTCGGTCCTCCTCGAAGGGCCCACGATGGCGGTGATCCTCGTCGTCGCGGCACCGATGAGCATTCTTCGTTCGTTCTTCCTGGCCGGCTACACGGCGTCCGTTCCGGCCCTGGTCGGCCGCTCGCAGGTGGGTCGGGCGAACTCGTACTTCGAGGCCATCTATTCGGTCGGGTTCATCATCGGGCCGGCCATCGCGGGCGTCCTCGCCGCCACGATCGGCCCCGGTCCCACTCTGGCCATCGATGCGGTGTCGTTCGCCGTCTCCGGGCTGGGCCTGCTGTTCGTCAAGCGGGACCTCCGCGCGCCCATCGATCGCCCCAGGGAGCGCCTGTTGGCCGAGATCCGCGAGGGCATCGATTTCATCCTGGCGCATCCCACGCTGCGGGTGGTCATCCTGTTCTGGGGCGCGGTTTCCATCCTGACCGCGCCGCTCGTGTCCGCCCTGGCCGTCCACGTCATCCGCGACCTGGGCCTGGCGGCGTCCGTCCTCGGGATCATCCTCGCGGCCTACGGCGTGGGCACGGTCACGGGAGCGCTTCTGACGGCCAGGTCCGGCCGCCTCGCCGCCGCCCCCATCCTGCTCGGCGGGACGGTCGTGACGGGCACGATGCTGGTGGTCCTGGCCGTGGCGGCGTCCACCCCGGTCTTCCTCGCGGCCGCCTTCGTTTCCGGGATCGCCCAGTCCATGGTCCTGCTGACGTACATCACGCTTCGCACGAACCTCTCCCCGGACGAGCTGCTCGGGCGGATCGGCAGCACG
>JBDSJV010000135.1:0-7041 GCA_039917225.1 Candidatus Limnocylindrales bacterium | reverse complement strand
GCCCTCAGGGCCGCGCTCGCTGAGTGCCCCCGCCCGATCGGACTGATCCCGACGATGGGCTGGTTGCACGAGGGCCATCGCACGCTGATCGCCCGGGGGCGGTCTGAGAACGCCACGACGGTCGTCTCGATCTTCGTCAACCCTCGTCAGTTCGGGGATCCCGGCGACCTCGAGCAGTACCCTCGCAATGAGCAGCGAGACGTGGCGATCTGCGAGGCCGAGGGCGTCGACCTGGTCTTCGCGCCGACCGTTGACGAGATCTATGCACCCGGATTCGACACGGTCGTGTCAGTTGGCGAGATCGCCCGTCCCCTGGAAGGTGCGGCGCGGCCGGGTCACTTCGAGGGCGTGGCCACGGTCGTGGCCGTGCTGTTCGGACTGGTCCGTGCCGAGCGAGCCTACTTCGGGCAGAAGGACGCGCAGCAGGTAGCCGTGATCCGGCGGATGGCCATCGATCTGGCCCTCCCGACCGAGGTGATCGCCTGCCCCACGGTGCGGGAGCCCGATGGCCTCGCCATGTCGTCCCGCAACGTCCACCTCGATCCGGGTGAGCGCGCCGCCGCATCCGTCCTCCATCGTGCCCTGACCCGGGCCCGGGACGCGTGGGCCAGCGGCGAGCGTGCAGGCGACGTACTCCGGGAGGCCATGCGGGCCGAGTTGGCAGCCGAGCCCCTCGCCGCCGTCGACTACGTCTCGTGCGCCGACCCGAACACGCTTCGCGAGCTGGACACCGTGACCGGAGCGGCACTCCTGTCGCTGGCCGTCCAGATCGGGTCGACCCGCCTCATCGACAACGAACCGATCGGCTGACCGCAGCGGCCCGCGGGCCGCGGGCCGCGGGCCGCCAACGGCATGGGGGCCGCGAACGGCGCGGGGGCCTAGCGACGTGGTTCTGCTGCGACCTCGAGGATCCGGTCCACGTCCAGGTACCCGGCGACGAGCTCCTTGATCAACTCGATCTTGACCAGATCCGCGGGGTGCGTCTTGACCAGCAGGTCATGGATCTCGGATGTGACCGAGTAGGTGTCCTCGGCCACGAGGGTGGCGAAGAGATCGGCGCGCCGGATCGCGTCGATGACGGCGGGGCGCGGGCGATAGCCGCCCGTCAGAACGAGACCGATGGCGGCCCCCTCGTGATCGTCGAGGATGGTTGGGGCCGACCGTGGATCGCGGTCCTCCGGATCCGGCTCGCCAGACAGGCCCAGCTGATGAGCGGTCGTAAGGGTCAGGATCACGTCCTCTCGATCACCGGGCACGATGACCAGCGTTCCGGGTCCGACCCGCTCGAGCATGTGCCGCGGCTCCATCGCCCCGACCGCAACGCCCTTGATGACCCGATCCAGATCAGGGCCTTCGTGGAGCAGCTCACCGTGGACGCCCTCGAGGACCATCTCGAGGGTGGGATTGGACAGGATCGGCCGGCGTGGAAGGATGCCAAGCAGCGGAATCCCGTACGGCTCGAGGCCGCGCGCGATGACCTTGGCGATGCCTGGCTGGGCGTCGATGTCGACCTTGTTGACGATCGCTCCGGCCACCTCGACGCCGTGCGCCCGGAAGAGCGCGGCGTTCAGCACGATCTCGTCGATCGGGCGCCCGATTCCGCCCTCGCTGACGATGATCGCCGGAGCCCCGAGCATCGCGGCGACCGCCGCATTGGACAGGCCGATGACCGCCCCGACGCCGGCATGTCCGGTCCCCTCGATGAGCAGGATGTCGTGAGCCCGGTAGCTCTCTCTGGCATCGAGGACCCGGGCACCGAGATCATCGACGACCTGGCCTGCGATGTAGGCCTTGGTGAAACCGCGCGGGATGTGGACCGGGCTCATCACGCTGTAGGGCTCGGTCAGCCCGAACGTCTCGTGCATCAGGACGGCGTCCTCGTCCGCGGGCTCCCCGTGGTCGATGACGGTTCGCTGGCCGACCGGCTTCATGAACCCGGCACGGAGGCCGCGGGAGATGAACCCATCGAGGAGGCCGAGCGAGGTCGTGGTCTTGCCGCGGTTCTGGCCTGTCGCGGCGAGATAGAGCTGGTGCACGGTCAGGCGCTCAGGCGACGGACCTGACGAACTGCTGCCACCGGCCGCTAGGAACGAGCCGCGGTCTTGCGCTCGATCAGCTGGACGCCGTCCCGAAGCCGGGACAGCGTGTCCGCATCGACGGCTTCGGACTCAAGGTATGGCCCGAGGCGATCCATCACGTCAGCCACCAGGCTGAGGAAGACCACGGCGTCGGCGACGAAGAACTGCGGCTCGTTGTTGTAGCGGACCAGCGTCAGGCGGCCCTGCAGGACGCGGCGCTCCTCGACATGCGCAATCTGGGTCGCGAAGTTGTGACCCTGGATGCCATCCGGGTTGTTGAGGAAGTTCAGGGCGTTGTCGATGGCCAGGCCGAACCGGGCCCTCCAGGCCACGAGGCGCTCGTGGACCTCGGGCGGGATCCGCACCTCGGCCACTTCATCGAACACCTCGGGCGCCACGGTGAGCAGGCCGACCAGGGTGGTCCCGGCTCGGGCGCCGAGCATGACCTGCAGGCTCCGCTCGAGCGTGAAGACCTCGGAATCGAAGCGCGGACTCGTGATGACATCGGTCAGCAGGTCCTCGACGTTGTCGAGCGTGCCTGGTTCGGCTACCGCGTTGGCGAGGTGGCTGATCTCTTCCTTGAACAGGAACTTTTCTTCGTGGTCGAGCATGTCCGCGATGGTAGCACCCAGTTTTCGAGCTGCATTCCGCCCGTCGATCGCCGGACCGTGAATCAGCGGGCCCCGACCAACGGCCGGGGCCCTTCTGACTCAGTTCGTGGCGCGGATCACGGGTACAGGCCGCGCAGCGCCATGACGTCCGCCACCCGCTGGACGGCGAGGAGGTAGGCCGCCGTTCGCATATCGCACTGCTCGCGCCGGGCAATGGCCAGCACGGAGACGAACGCCTTGACCATGATCTCCTTGAGCTTCTCGTTGACGATCTGCTCGCTCCAGTGGTCGCGGTTGAGGTCCTGGACCCACTCGAAGTACGAGACCGTGACGCCGCCGGCGTTGCACAGGATGTCCGGAATCATGAACTTGGAGTTCTTCCAGAGGATCCGGTCCGCCTCCGGCGTCGTCGGCCCATTGGCCGCTTCCGCGATCAGCCGCGCCTTCACGTGCGGGGCAACGTCCTTCGTGATCTGGTTTTCGAGTGCCGCGGGGATGAGGATGTCGCAGTCGACCGTCAGGACGTCGGTGCTGGAGACATCGACCGCGCCCGGGAAGCCCTGGACGGTTCCGTGCTCCTTCTTCCAGGCGATCACCCTCGCGATGTCGAGACCCGCCGGGGCGTGGATCCCTCCGGTCGAGTCGGAGACCGCGACGACCGTCGCGCCCTCGGCGGAGATCAGACTGGCGGCGATCGAGCCAGCATTGCCGAAGCCCTGGACCGAGACGCGAGCCTTCGCGAGCTCGATGCCGAGGTGGCGGGCCGCCTCCGCGATGCAGAAGACGGTTCCCCGCGCGGTTGCTTCGTTGCGACCCTCAGACCCGCCGAGGCTGATGGGCTTGCCCGTCACGACGCCCGGCACGGTGTAGCCGGCGTGCATGGAATAGGTGTCCATCATCCAGGCCATGATCTGCGAGTTCGTATTGACATCCGGGGCCGGGATGTCCTTCTCGGGCCCGACCAGGATCTCGATCTCGGTGAAGAATCGGCGGGTGAGCGCCTCGAGCTCCCGCATGGAGAGCTTCTTGGGGTCGACGATGACGCCGCCCTTGCCGCCGCCGTACGGAATGCCGACGACGGCGCACTTCCAGGTCATCCACATGGCGAGGGCCTTGACCTCGTCACGGGAGACGTTCTGGTGGTACCGGATGCCGCCCTTGGCGGGCCCTCTGCCGAGGTTGTGCTGAACGCGATACCCGGTGAAGACGCGGACGGAGCCGTCATCCATGTGAACCGGGAAATTGACGGTCAGCTCCCGGCGCGGCTCGCGGAGGACGGCCCGCATGCCGTCATCCAGACCGAGACGGTCAGCGGCGAGGTCGAATTGCTCCTTCGCCACCGTCCATGGATTGATCTCGACGGTGGCAGGTTCGGTCGTCATGGGCTCGGACTTCCTCCGGTTCGGGCCGGCGCCCGCCGGCTCGATGCTGAGCCGTCTCCCGGACGACCCCACGGTGCGCAGGCTCCCGCACCTCACGCGCGGAATGCGACCGGAGTATAGCCGCACGTGCCCGGGTTCGACACCGTCCGGAAGCCCGGTTGTAACCGTGCCGCAACCCGGATTGCGGGGGCTATTCGGCCCGGTAGAGCACCACGGCGCCGACGCAGCCGGGCCCAAGGTGCGGACCGACCGACGGCCCAACGAGGTCGATGGTCACGAGGGAAGGATGAATCCCGCCGGGCACCCTCGCCACCAGCGCGTCACGGAAGATCTCGACGTCCGCGTTGGTCGTGTGGAGGACCGAGAGCCGCTCCACTGGCCGGACCGCGAGCAGGTCGATGAGCCGCTCGCGGGCCTTGCCGCGGGTCCGGACCTTGTCGATGGTCTCGACCTTGCCATCCTTGACCTCGATGATCGGCTTCAACGACAGGAGGGTACCGATGGCAGCCTGGGCGCCGCTGATGCGTCCGCCACGCTTCAGATACTCGAGCGTATCGAGTGTCAGGATCGTCGCCATGTCAGCCAGACGCGCTTCGCAGGTGCGAGCAATCTCCGCAGCATCCACCCCGGCAGCGGACATCGTGACCGCCAGCTCGGCCAGAAGGCCCTCGCACATCGATGCGCTGAGCGAGTCGACGATGTGGATCTCGCGGTCGGGCATCATGCCCTTCGCGATCTCGGCGCTCTTGATCGTCCCGGACAGCGTCCCTGCGACGTGAATCGAGACGATGGAGGGTGCACCGGCATCGAAGGCGGCCTGGTAGGCGGCCAGGAAATCCCCCGGTGCGCATGCCGCCGTCGTCGGAAACGGGGCGTCAGGTGCCGTCATCCGGGCCCAGAACTCCGTTGTGCTGAGCTCGACACCGGCCCTGAAGCTTTCCTTCCCGAACGTCACGGACAGCGGCACGACGGAAAT
This sequence comes from Candidatus Limnocylindrales bacterium, assembly GCA_039917225.1. Lineage (GTDB taxonomy): Bacteria > Chloroflexota > Limnocylindria > Limnocylindrales > CSP1-4 > UBA5189. The sequence continues at coordinate 1,994 of JBDSJV010000135.1, read as the reverse complement.
GCCGAGCGTGGCGGCGTGTACGGGGTCGAGATCGGACGCCGAGTCCGTGATGATGGCGACGTGGCTCACTGGCGATCCTCCGCAAGTCCCGGGTGGTCTGGCGGGCGCCAGTCCCTGGCGGTCGATCATAGGGGGCACGGAAGCGGAAGGGAACCAAAATCGATAGAGCACACGCCTGGCGCGGCGACCGGGCGACCGGATACCCTTCCCCGGATGGATCGATCCCTGCGGGCCGTATTGCTCGGAACGTTCACCCTGCGGTTCAGCACCGGCCTGACGGGCGCCATGCTGGCGTTCTACCTCGCCGACCTCGCGAAGGGCGGGGCAAGCGGCGTGGATGGCAAGGTCGTCGGCGCGCTCGCCGCAGCCTTCTTCCTGGCGGAGCTGGTCCTCTCCCCGATCTTCGGTGTCCTCGCCGATCGGCTCGGCCACCACCGGGTGATGCTGTATGGCCCGCTCTTCGGCGCGGTCGCCGTCGTCATCACCGCCTTCACGAGCCACATCGGCGTGCTGGGCGGAACCCGAATCCTCGAAGGGGCTTCGACGGCCGCCTCGGTCCCGTCGATCCTCGGCTTCCTCGCCTTCGCGACGGCCGGCAATGAAGCGCTCCGAGGCAAGGCATCCGCTCGCTTCGAGGGAGCCACGCTGGCCGGGCTGGGAGCCGGCTTCATCGTTGCGCCATTGCTGTTCGAGGCGCTCGGGCGGCCGGCCTTTCTCCTGAACGCGGTGATCTACATGGGCTCGTACGCGATCTATCGCTACGGCGTCGAGGACCACGACCAGCCCAGGTCTGAGGACGCGGCGAGCGGGACCGGCATCGGCCGCTACCTGGCGCTGGTCAGCCACTCGCACGTCCTGCTCCTGGCTCCGACCTGGATCGCGGTCAATGCCTCAATTGGACTGTGGTTCAGTCAGTCGCTCTTCCAGTTCTCCAAGTCGAACCCGGCGTTTCCGGGCCAATGGCTGCTCCAGGGGTTCTCCGCCGTCCAGATCACGATCGCGGCGATCGTGATCGCGATCATCTTCGGAACCGGCATTCTGTGGTGGGGCAACCGGTTTGCCCAATTTCGACGAACCACGATCATCGCCTTCGGGGTGGTCGGAGGCCTCGGATTGGTGGCGGCTGGACTCATCGTGAACCATGCCGCGTTCGACGCGGCGGGCTCGGCCCTGTCTGCCCTCATCGTCGGGGGCGCGGCGATCGGGTTCGGGGTGGGCCAGTTCGTCCTCGCCGGCGCAACGCCCGCGGCCGTCGGTCTTCTAGCCGACGTGAGCGAGCGCTTCCCGACCGATCGCGGAGCGATCATGGGGCTCTACTCGGTCTTTCTCGCGGTCGGCCAGATCGCCGGCAGCCTGATCGGCGGAGTGGTGGCCGATGGTCTGGGCATGGACGGTCTGCTCCTGGCAACGGGAGGCCTGCTGCTCGCGGCTCTGATCCCGCTCGCGAAGCTCCGAGCGGTCGAGCACTACCTGGGGCCGAACCTGCCATCCGTGCTCGGTGAAGTTGACTGAGGCTGCCAGGCCGCTGGCCGGTCCGGCAGCCCTGAGCGGAGCCATCCTTATGCGATACTCGATCTACCATCCAGATCACTCCCGGAGGACCCGGTGACCTCGAACGTCGGCCAGAGCTACCCGTACACGAGCGAATCCGAGGCCGAGCGCGCGGCCGCGATTGCCGCCCTCACCGGTTCGCGGGAATCCCTCGGCGGCACCCTGGACGCCGAGACGACGCCGCTCGACGCCAACGATCGCTGGTGGGTTTGGAAATGCCCTACCACGGGGTGCCGGGGCCTGCTCCATGCGGCCGGCTATGCCCGCGACCTCCACGCGGTCTTCGCCGTCTGCGACGGGACCTGCGCCCGCACGTTTCTCCGCTGATTCGGCCGCGCGAGCGCTCGGGCCGCGGCCCGGCCCGTGAAAGGCGGCATGCCGTTGGCTGAAGTCGCGGCCCATCGACGATCCTCCCCGATGGATCTCCACGCATCCCGGCGACG
>JBDSJV010000134.1:0-6247 GCA_039917225.1 Candidatus Limnocylindrales bacterium | reverse complement strand
TCAACCTTGCCGATGCCTGTATCAGCGCCTCGGTCCTCCTCCTCCTGGCGCTGGCGGTCCGTCCATCGCTCCAGGGCCTGGGAACCGGGCGGTCTCATGACGCCTGAAACGACCACCGGAGCGGCGGGACCGGCACCGGGCGCCCCGGGCGTGCACGTCCTCCTGGTGCCGCTTGACGCCGCGATCACCCGTGTCGATCGCTACGTCACGGATCGGACGGGCCTCACCCGCAGTCACATCCAGAAGCTCATCAGCGAGGGGCGCCTGACCGCCGGGGACCGGACACTTCGGGCCAACATGCCCATCGTGCCGGGATCGGAGCTCCGTCTCGACGTCCCGGAGCCGGTAGCGGCGACACCGATCGCGCAACCGGAGATAGCGGTCGACGTCGTCTTCGAGGATGACGATCTCCTGATCATCAACAAGCCGGCCGGCCTGGTCGTTCATCCCTCGCCCGGTCACGCCGATGGAACCCTGGTCAACGCCCTGCTTGGTCGCTCGGGTTCGGAGGGATTCGGGGGGATCGCCGGTGTGCGGCGGCCCGGCATCGTCCATCGGCTGGACCGCGACACCAGCGGACTCCTGATGGTCGCCCGGACCGACCGAGCCCAGGGCTCGCTGATGGGTCAGCTCAAGGCACGCCGGATTAAGAAGACGTATCTGGCGCTGGTCCAGGGCTCGGTCTCCGCCGCCGTTGGCCGAATCGAGGCGCCGATCGGGCGGGATCCACGTCACCGAACTCGGATGGCGGTCGTCCCCGACGGGCGCGCGTCGACGACCGGCTACCGGGTCGCGGAACGGTTCGCGGACTGGACCCTGCTGGAGCTGGATTTGGTCACCGGCCGGACCCATCAGATCCGCGTTCACCTCGATGCGATCGGCCATCCCGTGGCCGGCGATCGGGTATACGGGACGGGCACTTCGATGAAGGGACCCGACCGACTCGAGCGTCTCTTCCTCCACGCCTGGCGGCTGGAGCTCATCTCGCCGTCAACTGGCGAGCTGATTCGTGCGACGGCACCGCTTCCGGCGGAGCTCGAGGACGTCCTGGTCGATCTTCGAGGAGTTCGCTCGTGACTCGCGCCGAGGGATCGTCCCCCGTGCCCACGGGCACGGGCTCGACTCCAGTGCTCGTGGCGCTCGGTGCGCCGGGCGCGGTCCTGGCCATCGTGTCCGGTCCATCGGGTGTCGGCAAGGACACCGTGATCGATGCGCTTCGCTCGAAGCCACACGTACCGGATTACCACTACGTCGTGACCTGTACCACGCGGCCGCGTCGGAGCTACGAGGTTGACGGGGTCCACTACCGGTTCCTGACGCGTGAAGCGTTCGCCGCCCTCCAGGGGGCCGGCGAGCTGCTCGAGGCCAACGAGGTCCACGGGAACTGGTACGGGACGCCGAGAGCCGACGTGCGCGCAGCCCTCGAGGCCGGGCACGACGTGATCCTCAAGATCGACGTCCAGGGCGCCGCGGTCGTCAAGCAGCGCGTCGACGATGCGCTGCTGATCTTCCTGGTGCCGCCTTCGCTGGAGGATCTCTTCCAGCGCCTTCGGTCGCGGGCAACGGAGTCGGCCGACGAGCTGGATATCCGCCAGCGGAACGCCGCCGTCGAACTCGCCCGCCAGGAAGACTACGACCACGTCATCGTCAACGAGACCGGTCAGGTCCAGCGGACGGCAAACCTGATCCGCGAGATCATCCTGCGCGAGAAGGCGCTCCACCCGCGGCGCCGGACGCGGATCTAGGCAGTTCGACTCCGTGCTCGAGGGAACGGACCAGGTCACGCTCGGACTTCCAGGATCGTCCGATGATGAGGCCGACCTTCCCGAGCTGAGCGGCATGGGGGAATCCGAGCCGGGTCAGGGCTTCGTGGCCGTCGCCATCGATGCGGCCGGAGCGGCTGGCAGCCATCCGTTCACGTATCGGGTACCGGAGCGCCTGGAACCACTGCGTCCAGGCGAGGCGGTTCTCGTGGAGTTTGGCCGTCGGCAGGCGCTCGGGATCGTCCTGGACCAGGCCGCTGCTCCGGACGGGATCGCGGCCAAGCCCATCCTGGACCGGGTCCGAGCCGATGGGCCGCTGCTGGCCCCGTCATCCATCGAGTTCGCGCGCCTGATCGCTGCGACGTACCTTGCGCCGCCCGCCATGGTGCTTCGGGCGATGCTCCCGCCCGGAATGCTGGAGCGACTGGAGCTCGTGGCCGAGGAACGGCCCCGCCCGACGGGCGCCGCCGGCGCGGAAGTCGCGCCGGACGATTTCTCATCCGGCGCGCAGGTCGCGCCGGACGATCCCGCTGATGCCGAGGTCCTTGAACAGCTCAGAGACGGTCCGCGTGCCGTGCGCCGCCTTCGCAGCCCCGAGGGTCGAGCGAGTCTGCTGCGACGACTCCGCGCCTTGCGGGAGGCTGGGCGGGTCGAGCTCGACTGGACGCTGCTCGACGCCGGGAGCGGGCCGCGCTACGTGCGGATCGTGCACGCCGGGACGCCGGCCGGCGGAGCCGGTTCTCGCCGCCTTGGGCCGCGGCAGGCCAGCGCGATCGCCGCCCTGGAGGAGGCCGGGCCTGGCGGGATCACGGCGCCCGATCTGTCCGCCCGGTATGGCGCCTCCGTGGTCGGGAGCCTGCTTCGACGCGATCTCGTGACCATCGTGACGATTGAGTCGCCGCGCCGTCCGCTCGATGGCCGACGACCAGGGTTCCGGGGCGCCAGGCCGTCGATGGCGCCGCTGAGCCAGGAACAGGCACTCGCGGTGGCGGCCATCAGCGCCGACATCGAGGCCGGAAACGCGACGCCGACGCTCCTCGATGGCGTCACCGGTGGAGGCAAGACTGCGATCTATGCCGCCGTGATCGCAGCCGCGGTGGGGGCCGGGCGGCGGGCCCTCGTGCTGGTCCCGGAGATCGCCCTCGCGCTGCCCCTGGTGGATCGGCTGCGTGCCGACCTGCAGGTCGAGATCGGGCTGGTCCATTCGGGTCTGTCGGATGGCGAGCGCTCCGACGAATGGCGGCGGATCCGCGCTGGCGAGGTGGACGTCGTCGTCGGTACACGGGTGGCGATCCTGGCCCCGGTCGCCGAGCTCGGCGTGATCATCGTCGACGAGGAACATGATCCGGCCTACAAGAGCGACCGGACGCCCCGCCTTCAGGCGCGTGATGCGGCAGTACTGCTGGGACGGACCGTCGGAGCGGCCGTGGTCCTTGGTTCGGCTACCCCGGCCGTCGAGACCGAGGGCCGGGCGCGGGACGGCACGTACCGGCGTCATCGGCTGACCGACCGACTGTCCGGCAACCCACCTGCCATCGAGGTGGTCGATCTTCGCGCCGAGCTCGCGGCCGGTCAGCGCGGGATGCTCTCGCGATCCCTCGCATCGGCGCTCGGCGCCCTGGACGTCTCGGCCGGTGAGCAGGCGATCCTGGTCATCAACCGCCGCGGGTCGGCTTCGGTGGTCCTCTGCCGGGACTGCGGGGCGGCCCAGTCGTGTCCCGAATGCACGCGACCGCTCGTCTACCACCAGGCCGGTGGGACCCTGCGCTGCCATCACTGCGGGCGGGCCACGCCCCTCGCGACCCGCTGTCCGGCCTGTGGCTCCGCCCGCATCCGGTACCTCGGAGGCGGGACGGAACGCCTGGAGCGCGAGGTGCGGGCTGGGTTTCCCGGCCTTCGGATCGCGCGCCTGGACCGCGACGTCGTCGAGCGACGGGGGGCAGCAACGAAGATCATCGACGCCATGACCAATGGAGATCTCGACGTCCTCGTCGGAACGAGCCTCGTGACCAAGGGGTTGGACGTTCCAACGATCGTGCTCGTCGGGATCGTGTCCGCCGACGTTGCCCTGAACCTTCCGGACGAGCGGGCGGCGGAGCGGACGTATCAGCTCCTCGTCCAGGCAGCTGGTCGCGCCGGCCGCGGCGATCGACCGGGCCACGCCATCATCCAGACCTACCAGCCGGACCACCCGGCCATCCAGGCGGTCCTTCACTCCGACCCACCGGCGTTCTACGACGCGGAGCTCGCCCTGCGTTCCAGGTTCAGATCGCCGCCCTTCGGCCGTCTCGTGAAGCTCACGGTTGCGCTGGCTGATCGAGAGGCCGCCGAGCGAGCCGCCGATGCCATGGCCGAGCGGCTGCGAGCTCGAGCCCGGGAGCTCGACCTTGCGGTGGACGTGGCCGGTCCGGCAGTCGCCTACATCGCGCGTCGGGCCGACCGCTGGAGGTTCAACCTGGTCCTTCGCGGCTCCGATCCGCTGCGGGTCCTGGGTGACCCACCGGGTCCTCCGTGGTCGGTCGACGTCGACCCCGAATCGCTGCTCTGAGGAGGCAGCGCCCGCCCGGTTTCGATCGAGCGCATGACTCGAACGCCCAAAGCGGCGACAATGGGGGTACATACCGACGCATTCACGACTGCCATCGAGGAGGAATCAACTATGACCGACAAGACCGAATCACCAGCGACGGACGAGACCCTTGCGGCCGATGAGACGTTCGCCTGGACCGACGACACCGACAGCGCGGACGCGGAGCATGGCTCCGATGCGAAGAGCCGGGAGTGGCTTTCCCAACTGCAGTCGATGATCGAGAACATCACCGAGCAGGCCGGCCCGGTTCTCCGCCAGGTGAGCGCCAAGGCCGCCGAGCTGGCCGCAGTCGCCGGCGAGAAGGCAGGCCCGATCGCCGCCCGTGCGGCTGAGATGACAGCCGAGGCCGGATCCAGGCTCGCCGAGAAGTCTCGTGATCTTGCCGCAGATCTCCGCCGCGACCAGGCTGCCAAGGCCGCCGAGGCCCAGGCCGAGGCCGAGGCGGTCGTTGACGAGGACGCGCCAGCCTCCTGAGAACGGAACTCCGCACCCGGCCACGGTTCGACGGCTGATCGGGCACGGCCGGAGACGTGTCGGCGCTCGCCTATACTCACCGCATGAGCGTCCGTCCGATCCTGCTCCTTGGCGATGCGCGGCTCCGGCTGAAGGGCCGGCCGGTCGACAGTTTCGGCAAGTACCTGCACGAGCTGCTCGATGACCTGGCTCACACCATGCGGGCTGCGCCCGGCGTCGGCCTTGCCGCCCCCCAGCTCGGGGAGGCAGTCAACGCCTGCGTGATCGAGCTCGAGGGGACGCTCCACGAGCTCATCAATCCGCACATCGTCAAGACGAGTGGGGATGACCGAGACCTTGAGGGCTGCCTCTCCATCCCTGGCTACGCCGCATACGTGACGCGACGAGAGCGGGTCTGGGTCGTGGCCCAGAACCGGCAGGGACGCAAGTACAGGATCGCGGGCAGCGGGCTCCTTGGTCGCGCCCTTCAGCATGAGCTGGATCACCTCGACGGCAAGCTCTACATCGACTACCTCGAGTCGCTCGACGAGCTCATCGCGGTCGGCCAGGGCGAGGATCAGGACGAGGACGACGCCCCGGATCAGGACGGGTCGACGTCCGACGAGGTACGGACGCCCGTCCTCGCGTGACACGGCGCGCCCCATCCGATGGCGCGCCACGGGCCCGAACGGCCTTCTTCGGAACCGGCGCCTTCGCGGTTCCGATCCTGGAATCACTCGTCGATCGCGATGATCTCTCGATCGTGGGGGTCGTGACGCCAACCGATCGACCCGTCGGACGTCGCGCGACGAGCACACCCGTACCCGTCGCGACTGCGGCAGTTCAGCATGGCCTTCCGCTGCTGCAGATCGACAGGGTCCGCTCGGATGAGGCTTTCGAGGCGCTGCGGACGCTCGCCCTGGATCTCGCCGTCCTGGCGGATTTCGGGCAGCTCATCCCGCGACGCGTGCTCGACCTGCCCCGTTTCGGGTTCATCAACGTGCATCCGTCACTGCTGCCCCGCCACCGGGGTGCCTCGCCGGTTCCGGCCACGATCGCAGAGGGAGATCACCGGGCGGGTGTTTCGATCATGCGGATGGATGCTGGACTGGACAGCGGCCCGGTAATCGAGCGTCGATCGTGGGACCTCGATGATGCGGTCGATGCGCCTGGCCTCGAGCGTCGCGCGGCCGCGGAGGGTGCCGCACTCCTGGGCGAGGTCCTGCCCGCCGTGCTCGAGGGTCGGGCACCGGGCGAACCCCAGGACCCTGACGACGTCACGTTGACCCGACTCCTGCGCCGGGAGGATGGCCGCCTCGATCCGTCCCGATCCGCCAGATCGATCGAGCGGAAGGTCCGGGCGTACCGGCCGTGGCCGGGCACCTTCATCGAGGTCGGGGAGGATCGACTGGCGGTCCTGGAGGCCGAGATGCTGCCGTCC
>JBDSJV010000133.1:0-8774 GCA_039917225.1 Candidatus Limnocylindrales bacterium | reverse complement strand
CCGCGGCAGGCGTGGCGACGACGATGGAGTCGACACCGGCCACCTGGGCCGGTACGACGGTCATGACCAGGCTCGACGGGTAGGCGGCTCCGCCGCCCGGCACATACGCTCCGACGCGCTCGACTGGTACCCAGCGTCGCTCGATATCGACTCCAGGAACGATCGTCGTCGTGCGATCTGAGGGCCGCTGGGTTTCGGCGAACCGGCGGACGTTGGCAATGGCAGCCTCGAGCGCCATGCGGATGTCCGGAGCCAGGGCCGTGGCAGCGAGCTCGAGCTCCACGCCGGACAGTACGAGCCGACCATCGGTCCGGCCACCGCCGAATCGCTGGTTCAGCTCCCGAACGGCCCCGGAACCCCGGGTGGACACCTCGTCAAGCAGTTCGCGCGCTCTCGATCTCGTGGCCGGATCTGGCACGGCGCCGCGTCGGGCCAGCACCTGGAATGCCCGGTCGCGGACTGCTCCCTCGCCGGCACGTCGGAGGTCAAGCCGCTCGATCCTCGGGAGCGGCTTCAGGTCTGCCGCGGGGCTCGATGGAGTGGTCACGAGACGATCTTCTCGATCGGCAGGACGAGGATCCCGGACGCGCCGGCGGCCTTGAGCCTCGGGAGAAGGTTCCAGACGTCGTCTGCTCCGACCACGGAGTGGATCGCGATCATCCCCGAATGGGCGAGTGGGATCACCGAGGGCGACTCGAGACCCGGCAGCAGCGCCTCAAGCGTCGCCAGCCGCTCTGCCGGTGCGTTCATCATCACGTACTTCCGGCCGCGAGCCGCGATCACGGCGCCGATCATCGTATCGAGGGCATGTACCTCGGCGGCCCGGCCATCGCCGACGGCGGGGCCGGAGACGAGGACTGCTTCGGATTCGAAGACGCTTTCGAGCAGCCGGAGGCCGTTCATCGCCAGGGTCGACCCCGTGGATACGAGGTCCACGATTGCCTCGGCAAGGCCAAGGCGTGGCGCAACCTCGACGGCACCCGAGAGGGAAACGACATCGACCTCGATGTGTCGGCGAGCAAAGAAGGCGCGGGCCACGTTCGGGTGCGAGGTCGCGATCCGTTGGCCGGCGAGCTCCTCGACACGCTCTATCCGGCTCGTCGTCGGAACGGCCACGGCCAGACGGCACTGCCCGTATCCGAGGGGACGCATGATCGGCAGCTGGGAACCGGCTTCCTCGAGGAGATCCGCACCGGTGATGCCCAGTTCAGCGACCCCGTCACGCACGAACTCGCCAACGTCGGCGGCTCGCACGAACAGGATGTCCAGGTCGAAGTTCTGGACCCGCGCGACCAGGCTTCGGTCATGTTCGTCAAAGACGAGTCCGGCACCGTGCAGCAAGGCGAGGCTTGGCTCGACGAGACGACCCTTGTTCGGGACGGCAAGCCGGAGACGAGGGGTCATCGGGAGCCCGCACTGCGGTCTCGGGAGCCCGCCAGGCGGTCCAGGACGAGGCGATACCCGCCTTCCCCGTGACGAAGCCATGACGCGATCCTGGTGATGGTCGCGGTGCTCGCTCCGGTGCGCTCGGAGATCTCCGCGTAGTGCAGTCCCTGGTCGAGGAGACGCGCAACCGCCCATCGCATGCCAAGATCGCGGAGTTCTCCGAGCGTACAGAGGTCGCGGAAGAAGCGGTCGGCCTCGTCGGCTGACCTGAGTTGCAGGATGGCATCGAAGAGCGCGCCTGTTTCGTCGGTGCGCCAGGAGTCGGCCGCCATTGGATACCTCGAGGATCTGGTCGATACGGATGCTGCTGTGATAGCGTAGTAGCATGCTAACACGACAAAGCGGCGAGGGGAAGAGCCGGGCGGAATTCCAGCTGCTGCCCGCAATCGATCTGCGCGACGGTTTTGCCGTTCGACTGCAGCGGGGTGATTTCAGCCGGGAGACGGTGTTTTCGGATGACCCGGCGGCCGTAGCGCGCGGGTTCATCGATGGGGGAGCGCACTGGCTTCACGTCGTCGACCTCGATGGCGCGCGGCTGGGCGTTCCGTCAAACCCCGCCGCGATCCGGGCGATCACCGATGCAGCCGGGTCGCGTGCGTCCGTCGAGATCGCCGGCGGACTCCGGACCAGGGGTGGCGTCGAAGATGCGCTTGAACTGGGAGCTACGCGGGTCGTCGTCGGGACCAGCGCCCTGGCCGATCCGGCATTCGCCGCCGAGCTCGTCGACGCGCATGGAGCGGAGCGCGTCGTCGTCTCGCTGGATGTCCGCGACGGTCTCGCGGTCGGCCTCGGCTGGAGACCTGGCGCGCCGGGCATCGCTCTCGCGGAGGCCATGAGCGGCCTGCTCGCCGTCGGCGTCCGTTGGTTCGAGGTCACGGCGATCGCGCGTGACGGAATGCTCAGTGGCCCTGATCTCGGTCTACTCGATCAGGCGATGCAGGATCCGCGGGCTCGCGTGATTGCCGCGGGGGGCATTGCAGCGCGAGCTCATGTGGAGGCATTGCAGGCCATCGGTTGCGCAGGAGCGATCGTCGGCCGCGCCCTCTACGACGGAACGATGGACCTGGCGGATGCCCTGGAAGCCTGCGGTCAGCGCCGAATCGTCTGACTGATCCGGGCGCGGGAACCCTCAGTGCCCGGCGTGTGACTCGCCGTGCTTGCGGTGCTCCTCGATGACCTTCTCGGCGATATGCGACGGAACGTCGTCGTAGTGATCGAGGTTGGCGGTGAACGTACCCCGACCGCCCGTGATCGATCGTAGCTCGGTCGCATAGGAGAACAGTTCGGCCTGGGGCACCGTCGCCGTGATGACCTGCATCCCGTCGACGATATCCATCCCCATGACGCGCCCGCGACGACCGTTGAGATCCCGGTTCACTTCGCCCATGTAGGCCTCGGGGATCCGGACCTCGACTGACATGATCGGCTCCAGGAGCGCGGGCTTGGCCTGATGGACGCCGTCCTTGAGCGCCATCGACGCGGCGATCTTGAAGGACAACTCATTCGAGTCAACGTTGTGGAACGACCCGTCGTAGAGCGTCGCCTTGAAGTCCGATAACGGGTATCCCGCCACCACCCCATCTGCGGCGGCCTCGCGGATGCCCTTCTCGACGCCCGGGAAGAACTGCTTCGGAACGGATCCACCAACGACGCGCTCGGCGAAGGCGACGCCACCGCCCGGGTTGGGTTCGAGTTCCAGCCAGACGTCGCCGAACATCCCGTGACCGCCGGTCTGCTTCTTGTAGCGGCCGTGGACCTGGGTCTTGCCCCGGATCGTCTCCTGGTACGGGACACGTGGCGTCCTGGTGACGATGGCCGACCCGAACTTGCGCTTGAGACGCTCCACGATGACCGCGGTGTGGGCCTCGCCCATGGTGACCAGGATCTTCTCGCCGGTCTCGCTTCGCTCGAGTCGGGCCGTTGTTTCCTCCTCGAGCATGCGCTGGAGTGCCGGACCCATCTTGTCGAGGTCCGCCTTGGTCTGGGGCTCGATGGCAACCATCAGCGTCGGAGTGGGAAAGTCGAGGGCGCCCAGCACCAACGGGTTCTCGCGGGCGCCAAGGGTGTCGCCGGTGACGGTCGCGGATAGCTTTGCCACCGCGCCAATCTCGCCCGCCTTCAATTCGCCAATGGCCTCCTGCTCCTTGCCGTGGAGCAGCAGAAGCTGCCCGATCCGCTCGTCCTCGCTGCGCGAGGCGTTCCAGACGTGGGCCTGCGAATGGAGCGTGCCCGAGAGGACCCGAAGGTAGGTGAGTCGCCCGACGAACGGGTCCGCGGCCGTCTTGAAGACACGAACAAGGAGCGGCCCATCTGCATCGGCCGGGACGGAAACAGTGGCCCCCTTCCGGTCGGTCGTGACCGCGGGTGCCTCATCGGCGGGCGACGGAAGGTACCTGATGATGGCGTCGAGGAGCCCGCGCAGGCCGATTCCGACAGCCGCACTGCCAACCAGGACCGGGGCGAGAACCGACTCCTTGACGCCCTTTCGCAGGCAGACTTCGAGCTCCGCGTCCGAGATCTCCTGGCCCTCGAGGTACTTGGTCAGGACGTCGTCGTCGGCCTCCGATGCCGCTTCCAGCAGCTGGTCCCGACGAAGCGCGACCTCGGCGTCGAGCTCGGCCGGAATAGGGACCTCCGTCTCCTGGGTGCCGTCCCAGCGATAGGCTCGGCGATGCACGAGATCGACGTACCCGGTGAACGTATCAGCGCTCCCGATGGCGATCTGCAGCGGGGCGACCTTGGTCCCGAACGCCACACGCAGGGCATCAAGGGCCGCCGTCGGATCCGCATTCTCCCGGTCGCACTTGTTGATGAAGAAGCAGGTCGCCGTGCTCGTCGCGCGCGCGAGCGCGACGGCGTTCTCCAGGCCCGCCTCGACGCCGCCCGAGGCATCCATGACGAGGAACGCGCCATCCGTGGCGTGGAAACCAGACACCACCTCGGCCGCAAAGTCCAGGTAGCCGGGGGTGTCCACGATGGTGATCCGTGTGTCGTCCGTCTCGAACGTCGCGACCGCCAGGCTCAGTGATTCATGTCGCTTCTGCTCCTCGGGTTCGAAATCGAGGTGCGAGGTCGCGTCATCGACGCGGCCGAGGCGCGGAATGGCGCCGGCACGAAAGAGGAGCTGTTCGCCGAGCGTCGTCTTGCCGGATCCGGCATGGCCGGCCAGGACGACGCTCCGAAGGTGGGGCAGGTCGACGTTCTTCATGGTCATGAACGGTCGGTCCTCTCTGCTGGCGGTGGGTCGAAGCAGGCCGCGGGGGGACGCGCCAGGGGCGGTCCCGCCATGATAGTCCGGTATACTCGCGCCCGATGTCTGGTCATTCCAAATGGTCCACGATCAAGCGCCAGAAGGGTGTCACCGACGCGAAGCGTGGGGCACTCTTCACCAAGGTCGCCCGCGAGATCATGGTCGCGGCCAGGACGGGCGGCAGCGACCATGATGCCAACTACCGTCTTAGGCTGGCAATGGACAAGGCGCGCTCGGTCAACATGCCGCTCGACAACATCAAGCGGGCCATCGAGCGGGCCACGTCTGCCGCCGAGGGTGATGCGTACGAAGAGATCGTCTACGAGGGCTACGGTCCTGGTGGCGTGGCCGTCCTCGTCGAAGCGGCGACCGACAACCGCAACCGCACGGCGTCCGACGTTCGCTCGATGTTCACCAAGGCGGGCGGCTCGCTGGCCGGGAGCGGCGCGGTGGCCTGGCAGTTCGAGCCTCGCGGACTCATCTCTGTCACCTCGTCGAGCGGCGATGCTGATGGCGTGGCACTCGCCGCGATCGACGCCGGCGCAGCCGATGTCGATACCTCGGATCCCGGGTCGATCGAGGTCTATACCGAGCCGTCTGACCTCGAACGGATCCGCCGGGTGCTCGAGGACGCCGGGATTGCGATCGAGTCGGCCGAGAACGCGATGATCGCCAAGACGACCGTCGAGCTCGACGCCCACCGAGCCCGTCAGAACCTGCGCCTGATCGAGATGCTCGAGGACCTTGACGACGTCCAGCGGGTCACGGCCAACTTCGATATCCCCGAGGACGTCTTTGCCGAGGTCGCCGGATGATCGTCCTGGGTATTGACCCAGGCACTGCAGCCCTTGGCTGGGGGCTCATCGAACGGACCGGCGCGAAACTGCGGCTCATCGACGTCGGCTGCCTCGAGACGAGCCCGGATCTGGGTCTCCCGGAGCGACTCCTGGCGATCCATCGGTTCCTCACGGACCTCATCGCCCGCCATGACCCCCACCTCGTGGCCGTCGAGCGCCTGTTCTTCTCGCGCAACGCGCAGACCGCCTTCGCCGTCGGTCAGGCGCGCGGCGTCGTTCTACTCGCCGCAGCCGAGTCCGGGCGTCTGATCCGGGAGGCGACACCGAGCGAGGTCAAGCTGGCGGTCACGGGCTCCGGTTCGGCGGACAAGACCCAGGTTGGCCGCATGGTGGCCCTCTGCCTCGGGTTGCCCGAAGCGCCCCGTCCCGATGATGCTGCCGACGCGCTGGCCGTCGCGATCTGGGCGGCAAACAGCGAACGCGAGGGCGGACACACCATTCCCGGCGCGGCGATCCTGGACCGGGCCGCCGTTGCGCCGATGGCGGGCGGGGAGACGTCGTACGCGCGGGCCGTACGTGCGGCGCTGGCAGGGGAGCGGAAGCCCTCACCCCGGCCGGCGGGGACCCGGACTCCGAGCCGCAGCCGATGATCGCCTCGCTCGACGGGATCGTCGGCGCGGTCGCCGTCGATTCGCTGGTCATCGAGGTCGGCGGTGTCGGCTACCGGGTGTTCGCCTCCCCGGGGCTGCTGGCGACCTCGACGCCGGGCGGGCGACTCAAGCTCCACACCTATCACCTCGTCCGCGAGGATCAGCAGGCGCTGTACGGGTTTCGGACGGTCGAGGAGGTCGGCTTCTTCACCCTCCTCCTGACCGTCACCGGCGTCGGGCCCAAGGTTGCCCTGGCGATCGTCGGCAGCCGGCCAACAGCCGAGCTGCAGATCGCCATCCTGCAGCAGGATCAGGCGGTCCTGGTGACGATCCCAGGAATCGGCAAGCGACTGGCCGAGCGCGTGATCTTTGAGCTCAAGGAGAAGGTCGCCGCCGCCGGAGTTGCCGCGTCGGGTACCGTGCCTGCCGGTTCGGCCAGCGACGGCGACGTCGTTGGGGCGTTGCAGGCGCTGGGGTACTCGCTGGCTGAAGCCCGGGATGCGGCACGGGCCGCCCTCGCAATGCCCGGGGTCGGCCCATCGCTTGAAGACCGGGTCAAGGCCGCACTGCGGGGCCTTGCGCGCGACTGATCCAAGGTTCCGGGGAGGGCGGCGGCGTACCCATCGGAGGCCCGTCGACCAACTAGAACATCTGTACGATATGGTTCCGGCAATGCTATGATTGGACCGTGACGGACGACGCACTGAACCTGCTCGCGGCTGATGCCGAGGACCCGGCGGAGGTGGCCGTCGAGGGATCGCTGCGACCACGCTCACTGGACGAGTACATCGGCCAGCGGGAGGTCAAGGCCAACCTCGGGGTTCTCCTGTCGGCAGCGCGGGCAAGAGAAGAAGCGGCTGACCACGTCCTGCTGTACGGACCGCCAGGCCTCGGCAAGACGACACTCGCCACGATCATCGCCCGGGAACTCGGCGTCAACGTCCGCTACACGTCCGGCCCGGCGATCGAGCGGCCAGGAGACCTCGCTGCCGTCCTCACCTCGCTCGACGAGCGGGACGTCCTGTTCATCGACGAGATCCATCGGCTCAACCACGCCGTAGAGGAGATCCTCTATCCAGCCATGGAGGACTACGCGCTCGACGTCATGATCGGCAAGGGGCCGTCGGCGCGCTCGTTGCGACTGACGCTCAAGCCCTTCACGGTGGTCGGTGCGACGACCCGGGCAGGTCGGATCTCGTCGCCGCTCCGCGACCGGTTCGGGGCGACCTATCGTCTCGATTTCTACTCGGATACGGAATTGACCGAGATCGTCCATCGGTCGGCTGGCATCCTCGGGGTGGACATCGAGTCGCAGGCCGCCGTCGCCATCGCGCGCCGCGGCCGGGGAACGCCCCGCATCGTCAATCGCCTGCTCAAGCGCGTCCGTGATCACGCCGAGGTTCATGGCGACGGCCGAGTGACCGAGGCCACAGCCCACGAGGCGATGCGCCTGCTCGAGATCGACGACGAGGGCCTTGACTCGACGGATCGCAAGCTCCTGGCAGCCATCGTCCAGAAGTTCGGATCGGGCCCCGTAGGGGTCGCGGCACTCGCCGCCGTGCTATCCGAGGAGGTCGAGACGATCGAGGACGTCTACGAGCCGTTCCTCCTGCGCCTCGGCTTCCTCGACCGCACGCCGCAGGGTCGAATTGCGACCGAGTTGGCTCGGGCTCACCTGTCCGGCCTCGGATTCGAGATCCCGCCCCCGCGACGGGCTGAACCTGACATGCCCAGCCTGTGGGCGGACGGCCCGGGAGCCGGGGATCACTGACATCGCGGTCGCGGGACATGCAGCGACTGCTGGAGCCGTCCCACCGCGTGCCGAGCCTCGGCCCGTCGGGTTCGAGGTCGTGGCGACTGCGAATCCTGCCGGCGGCGTGCGAGCCCGTCTCGGACGACTGACGCTGCCCCACGGGCTCGTCGAAACGCCCCAGTTCATGCCGGTCGGCACGAACGCCACCGTCAAGGCACTCGACCCCGACGATCTGGTCGAGGTCGGAGCCTCGATCGTCCTGGCAAACACCTACCACCTGTTCCTGCGGCCGGGGCACGAGAGGATCGAACGGCTGGGCGGACTGCATCGATTCATGGGCTGGGATCGCCCCATCCTGACCGATTCCGGGGGCTTCCAGGTCGTCTCGCTCGCCGATGCGCGCGTGGTCGACGAGGACGGGGCCACCTTCCGGAGCCATATCGATGGATCGACCCGCCGCCTCACGCCCGAGATCGCGATCGGTATCCAGGAATCGCTTGGTGCCGATATCGCCGTCGCCTTCGATCATCCGGTCTATCCGTCATCGCCGCGGGCCGAGGTGGAGGACGCGATGGATCGGACCCACCGCTGGGCGGAACGTTCGGTCGTCGCCCACCGCCGATCCGACCAGGCGCTGTTCGGGATCATCCAGGGTGGCATCGACCCGGATCTTCGGGCCAGATCGACGGCCGCAATCGCGGCGCTCCCGTTCGACGGCCTGTGCATCGGGGGCCTGGCCGGGGATGAGACGCCGGTGCAGCGAGCTGACGCGCTCAACGTGGTCATGCCGCTGCTGGGCGACGACCCGCGACCGAGGTACCTCATGGGCCTTGGCTCGCCTGTTGATCTGCTCGACGCCGTGCGCCTTGGCGTTGACC
>JBDSJV010000132.1:0-12464 GCA_039917225.1 Candidatus Limnocylindrales bacterium | reverse complement strand
CACGGAACCCATCGGCTTGAAGCGCCTCGACCAGGGTTTCACGGAGCGTCGGCTCGTCTTCAACGACGAGGATCGTGCGGGCCATCACCTCGAGGATACTGCCGCGTGTTAACGGGGCATTGCCTGGACGCGAGCCGGGCTCCGGCGCCGGCCGTCGATCGCCGCGGTTGAACGCCGGGAGTGCGTATCTCAGGTTGGCCGAGCTGAACGTCGCGCAACTGCACTCTGGGCGTTCACGATCAGGCCGAAGGCCGCGGGAGAACCCGACCTTGAACTCCCGGCGTGCAGAATCAACGGCTTGTCGCTGGCAAACGGGCGATACGCTCGCTGGCCGTTCAGCCCGGCGAGGGACGTGGCCGCGAGGGACGTGGCCGACTATTCCGTCAGGCGGCGTCGAGCGACCTGATCGCTCCGTCCAGCCGATCCAGCACCCGCTCACGACCGAGCGCCACGAGCGTATCGAACAGCGGCGGCGTCGCCGTCCGCCCGGTGACCGCGACGCGGATCGCCATGAACAGGTCGCCGGCCTTCCAGCCGCGGGCCTCGGCAAGCGCCCGCAGCGGCGGCTCCAGCTCATCGGCTTCGAAGCTCACCGAGCCGGTCCCGGCGATCGTATCGCGGGCCGCGGAAAGTCCGTCACGTGTGGTCGCCACATCCCAACGCTTTGGCACCAGCACCGCCGGATCCACCTCGAGCCGGTCGATCCAGAGGAATCCGATCAGATCCCCGACGGCGCCGAGGATCGGGAGCCGCTCGCGGATCATCGGCAACAGGACGCGGAGTTCATCGGCCGACGGGGTGTGGTCGATCCGCCCGGCCACGTGCTCAGCCTCGAGGAACGGCAGCAGGCGCGTGACCAGGTCGTCGTCGTCGAGCTTCCGGATCCACTGTCCGTTGATCCACTCCAGGCGCTCCCGATCGAAGATCGCTCCGCCCTTCTGGACGTGGTCGAGGTCGAACCGCTCGACGATCTCGTCGAAACTGAGGATCTCCTCCTCGGAGCCCGTCGACCAGCCGAGGAGCGCCAGGTAGTTGACCAGCGCCTCCTGGATGAAGCCCTGGGCGATGTAGTCCGAGATGGCGGTCTGGCTCTTCCGCTTGCTCATCTTCGTCCGGTCGGGATTGAGGATGAGCGGCAGATGGGCAAACACCGGCTCCGCGTAGCCGAGGGCGCGGAACAGGAGGATGTGCTTTGGCGTGTTGGACAGGTGATCCTCGCCCCGGATCACATGGCTGATCTTCATCGCCGCATCGTCGACGACCACCGTGAAGTGGTAGAGCGGGGTGCCATCACCCCTGACGATGACGAAGTCGCCGCCGAGGTTCGTAGCGTCGATCTCGACGCGGCCGCGAACGGCATCATCGAAGCCGACGACCCCCGGCGGGACGCGGAACCGGGTGGCCGACCGTGCCCCCTCGGCCAGCCGAGCCGCTCGCTCGTCGGCGGTCAGCAGCCCGCATCGCCCGACGTACTTCGGCGGCAGATGGGCCGCCTCCTGCGCCTTTCGATCGGCATCGAGCTCCTCCGGCGTGCAGAAGCATGGGTAGGCGAGATCGCGAGCAAGGAGATCGGCGGCCGCAACCGCGTATCGCTCGAGGCGCTGCATCTGGCGATACGGACCGTACGGCCCGTGGTCGTCCCCTCCGGCCGCGCCTGGACCCTCCTGCCAGGTGATCCCGAGCCAGTGGAGGCCCTCGAGGATGTCGCCCTCGAAGGCGACCGTGCTGCGGGCCGCGTCGGTGTCCTCGAGGCGGAGGATGAACGTGCCCCCGGTGTGGCGGGCATAGAGCGCATTGAACAGGGCCGTTCGAGCCGTCCCGATGTGGAGCGGCCCCGTGGGGCTCGGTGCGATGCGGACGCGGATATCGGACATCAGCGGATTCTAGGGGCGCGCCGGGACGCGGTGAAATAGCGCCGGGTCAGCTGGCCCCGCGAGCACCCGGACGAGGCTGGCAGGCCGAAGGCCAAGCGTGGCCCTGCCCAACGGACCGTCGAGGGTGAGCGAATCGAGCGACTCGGAACGGGCGAGAACCGTCGCCTGGGCGCCCGGGCGGAGACCCCGGGCCTCGAGGTACGAGAGCAGGCCGGGGTCCTCCTCGGCCTCCTCGGTGATCCGGTAGATCGTGACCCGATCGCCGGCGGCCGACTCGGACAGACGGATGCCCTCGGGCCGGCGGCTCGTGGCCTCGACATCGATCGGGTTGCCATGCGGACAGGTCTCGGGGTGCCCGAAGAGCTCGTCCAGGCGCGCCTCGACACGGGGCGAGATCGCGGCCTGGAGCCGCTCGGCCTCGACATCGGATTCGGCCCAGCCGAGCCCGACGACTTCGGTCAGCAGCCATTCGCACAGCGCGTGACGCCGGAAGATCCCATCGGCCGCGGCACGGCCGGCGGGCGTCAGGACGAGTTCACGACCCTCAACCTGCATGACGAGTCCGTCAGCAATCAGGCGGCGGAACATCTCGCTGGCCGCCTGCGGGCTGACGCCGACCTTACGCCCGACCTGGGCGGCCGTCACGCGCGCCCCGTCTCCCGTCATCACCCGCAGCTTGAGGAGGTACTCCTGGGCGGCGGTTGACATCTCGCGGTCGCCGTGGCGACGCGAGGAACTGTGCGATGTCATCGATGGAGCATACGGCTCAATGCGCCCGACGCATGGCCAGGCCGCGGGCGAAGGTCAGCAGCACGCCACCGAGCCAGGCGACTGCCAGGACACTGAACAGCGATGCGGGGCCGTAGACCGGGTCATAGGAGGCGCCTCCCGCCACGAGCGAGGCTGCGACCGGAAACGCCAGGACGGCGACGGCGATGGTTCCGCCCACCAGGAGCCGCGTAACCCCGGGCGCAAGCATGAGGACGACCAGGATCGCCAGCTGCGCGAACCATGGATAGGTGAACGCCAGGCTCGTACACGTTGCAGAGAAGGCGGCGCAGCCGGTCACCTCGCCGATCAGCGAGCCGGCCGCAACACCGAGTGGCGGCCACGCCAGCAGGGCCATGATCAACCGTCGGTAGGGGCTCCGTTCGACGCGTTCCGAGAGCGCCGTAGCGGCCTGCCGAACGCCCAGATCGCCCGGCCCGGGTTCGGGGGCGGACCAGGAAACCGGCTCTGGACCGGCACCGGGCGAGGAGTCCCGGGGACGCGGCTCCCGGCGCTTCCAGGCGCCGGCTCCGGGGCGATCGGCCGGGCGATCCGCGTGCGGGGCTCCGTCGCCATCGACCGTGGGGCCGCGGGCGGCCGTGCGCTCAGCCTGTCTCGTCTCCGCCCGCGTGGCCCGCTCGGACGCGCGACTCTGGTAGTCGGGCCCGTGCTTGCGCGGATCCGCGTATTCACGCGGGTTGACCGTCCAGTACTCGCCGCTGGTCGGCCCGTACCACGATGCCCCCTGCCAGGTCGGATCGTCGGAATCCACGACCTCGTCGTACGTCGTGGACCCGAACGTCGCCTTCCGGGTTGCCCGTCGGCGGGGTTCTCCGGAACCTGCGGGACCCGACGATCTCGATCCTGCCGAACGACGCCTACCGGTCGATCCCTCGGCACGGTTCGAGCCTGAGGTCGGTCCCGTCGAACGGCCCGCGGGATCGGCCTTCGACTCATGGGCGCGCCCTGGGTCCGCCCGCCACGGCTCAGTGCCCCGAGCCGGGGCGCGCCCGCGGGTTGCGGGGCCGCCCTTGGCCGAAACGAGTTGCTCGTAGGCGGCCTGGATCGCCAGGAAGCGAACCAGTGCTCCGGGACCCGCTGAATCCGGATGATTCGCCTTGGCCAGCGCTCGATACGCCTGCTTGATTTCGGCGGGCGAGGCGCCGGGCCGCAGCCCGAGGACACGGAACGAATCGTTGGCCATCAGAGACAGTGTCGCCCACCTTGGGATCGGCGTCCCGCGCGTCCCGCGCCGCGGGCGCTGCGGGCGCGTCCCCTAGCGGCGTCCGATCAACTCATGCAGCGGAGCGAGCTCGAAGGACGCGATCGACTCCGCATTGATCCGGCCGTGTGGGTCCATCTCGACCGGCAGGTGGTAGCGGCCAAGGACGCGGAGCGACTGTCCGGCGAGCGCGCCAGCCTGCCGAAGCGCCTCCACGGTGACCGCCCAGATCCCACGATCGTGGCCGTCGCCATCCTCGATCTTGATCGCCATCCCGGATGCCGGATGATCCGCTCCGTTCCCACGTTGGCCGGGGAGGATCGCGAGCCCTCGGAGCGCCTCCTGGCCGCCCTTCGAGATCAGGCGTTCCGGGGCCGCCTTCATGATGGATGTGTCGAGCCGATCCCGGCTCCCGGCGACCAGCTCCGGGTACTTGAGCATCGCGTCGCGAATGAGCGTCAGCGTCGCGACAAGCGGAGCTCGCGGATCGCCGGTCGGAAGCCCTCGCGGCTCGGCGAGAAACGCGAACGCCCGGGCGACCTCCCTGAGGCTGAAGGCGTATGTCGGGATCCCGCACCCGTCGATGCCCATGCGGAGCTTCGGCGGGGTCGTGCCGAAGGCCGTCGCCACGGCCGCGCGGTAGGCAATCTGGGCAGGATGCTCCTCCAGCCAGTACCCCTCGGGATCCCAGCCCTTCAGCCGACAGAGCAGGAGGAAGACGGAGTGCTGGCCGGAGCACATGTGCCGAATCGGGCTCCCCTTTTCGCCGTCGCGGGCGAGACGCGCCGCAGTCAGGGCATCGAGCGGGGCGCCGTCCGAGCCACAGCCGAGGTGCGCCTGACTCACACCAGTCCGCCGGTACATCGCCTGGAGCGTCCGGACATGGACGTCCTCGCCCGAATGACTGCTCGTCATGACCGCGAGCTCGGCCGGCTCGAGCTCAAACGCCGCCTGCCCCCCTGCCTCGAGGAGCGCCGCCAGGCCGAATGGCTTGACGCACGATCGGAGGTTCACGACGACGTCGGGATCACCGAGGGCCCGCAGCGTGCGGCCCGAGACATCGACCTCCACCACGTCGCCTCGGTGGACGCTCTCCTCCACCCCATTCCGAACGTGCCGGACGAGAATCGGGGGGGCGGCACGACGCCCGCGCGGGCGAACGCCGGAAGCAGGTGATGGCACGGGCCGCTGGATCCTCCTGGGCAATGAGACAGCAGAAACGCAACGGTAGAGATGCGCGGCACCATCGTCAACGCGACGCCGCTCTCCACCCGCCGGGGATGGTCTACGATGCGATCAACGACCCCAACCGATGGCCCGCAGCGGCCACATCCGTTCCGGAGGAACCCGTCGATGACGACGCCGACGCTCCATGTCTCGCAACATCCGGCGGTCCTCCACAAGCTCGGGATTCTGCGCGACCAGGAGACCGAGCCAAAGAAGTTCCGCGAGATCGTCCGCGAGCTCTCCTGGCTCCTCGGATACGAAGCGCTGGCCGACGCCCGAGTCCGGCCCATCGACGTCACGACCCCGATGGAGACGATGCCCGGAGCGGAGCTGGCCGATCGGATCGGCCTGGTGCCGATCCTCCGGGCAGGTCTCGGGATGGTCGATGCGATGCTCGAGCTGATGCCGACCGCGCAGGTCTGGCACCTCGGACTGTTCCGAGACGAGCGGACCCTCCGTCCGGTCGAGTACTACAACAAGCTGCCCGACTCGGCGAACGTGGACCTGTGTCTGATCCTCGACCCGATGCTGGCGACCGGCGGCTCGGCCACCGCAGCCATCGAGGTCCTCAAGCGCTGGGGCGCAGTCCGGATCAAGCTCGTCAACCTGATCGCGGCGCCCGAGGGCGTGGCGGCAGTTACGAAGGCGCACCCCGACGTCGACATCTACACCGCGGCCCTGGACCGGCAGCTCAACGACAAGGGCTACATCATGCCCGGCCTCGGCGACGCCGGCGACCGCCAGTTCGGGACGGGCAACTCCGGCTGAGCCGGCGCTGCGGCGACGGACACAGGAAGGCCGGCGCCGTTCGGCGCCGGCCTTGCCCGACCGTGAGAGTCCGCTGACGGCTAGTTGCCGCCTTCGGTGACCTCCACGGTTCCCTTCGTGAAGCCGGCGCCCTTGGTGTCGCCGGTAATTTCAGCCAGAGCCTTCTCCGCCAGGTCGTTGCGGAACGCGCCAGATGCTGGCGCGGCCTTGAGGATGCCGCCATCGGTCGCGATGCCGATGGTCTGATCCCAGAGTGCCTGGTCCGTGATGCCGATCCCGGCCGGCGATGGCCAGATCAGCGGATTGACCTCGTTCATCATCCAGGCCTGGTGACCCTGACCGAGCGTCGTCCCGGCTGCCAGGACGTACTCGACGCACTTGGCGGCGTTGTCCCGGCAGAAGATCCAGCCCTTGAAGGTCGCCCGCAGGAATCGAACCGCGATGTCCTCGTTGCCAGGCGTCTCGAGCCACGCCTTGCGGGCGAAGATCGCGTCCTGAAGCATGGCCGTGCCCTCGACGTTCCAGTCGATGACGTTGAGGTCCTCGGCCTGGTAGAGCTTGCCGGTGGCCGGGTTGATCGCCTCAAGAACCTGGGCGTACTCGTTGTACGTCATCGCCTCGGCGACATCGATCTGTCGCGACAGCAGGGCGGCCATGTTGAAGTCCTGGATGACCTTCGTGTAGTCCGTCCCGGCCACGAGGCCATACTTCATGGCGCCGGCGGTCACCTCGTACTCATTGCCGTAATCCCAGACGCCGATCTTCTTGCCCTTGAACTGATCGACCGACGTGATGTTGCTGTCCTTCCAGGACACGGATCGTGTCCCGGAACGCTGGAAGATCTGGGCGATGCTGACCAGATCCGAGTTGCCGCTTTCAACCGCCTCGAGGGCCTTTGGCACCCAGGCGAGGGTGAATTCGGGGCCATCCGGAGCGGAGCCAACGGTCACGTTGGATACGTTCGGGCCGCCCGCCAGCAGCGTCACTTCGAGGTTCTCGGCCGTGTAGTAGCCCTCGTTGAGGGCCGCGAACTCACCGGCGAATTGGGCCTGAGGCACCCACTGCAGCTGGACGCTGATCTTGGCAGCTGGAGCCGCTGTCGCGGGAACCTCGGTCGCCGCTGCTGCTGAGGCTGGGGCTTCCGTCGCCGGACCTGTCGTCGCTCCGCCGCCGGCGTTGCACGCCGTCGCGACGAGGACCAGCACCCCAAGAAGTGCAATGAGCTTCCGCGAAACCTTCATCGAGTTGTTCTCCTCCTCCGGGGCGAACGGGCGACGCCCGGGCTCCACGTCCGTGCAGTCTATCCGTCCGTGGCGCGTTGCGATGCGTGCCAAGGGATCACGACCCGCTCGATGGCGACGACCAGGAGGTACAGCGCGACCCCTGCCACGGAAGCCACGGTGATTGCGGCCCAGGTGATGTCGAAGCGCAGGCGGCTCGAGCTCTGGAGGATGACCCGGCCGAGAACGTCGCTCGAACCACCGAAGTACTCCGCGACGATCGCCCCGATGAAAGAAAGCGTCGTCGAGACCTTGAGCCCGGTGAAGAAGAAGGGCAGGGCGTTGGGAATGCGCACCTTGCGCAGGATCTGAGCCTCCGAGGCCGCCGAAGCGTGCATCAGCTCGATCGCCGATGCGCTGACCTCGGACAGACCGCGGACCACGTTGACAAGCATCGGGAAGAAGACGAGCAGGATCACGATCGCCATCTTGGCGAACGGGTTCAGGATCCCGAACCAGATCGACATGATCGGCGCCGCGGCGATGATCGGGACCGCACTCGCCCCGATGGCAATCGGAATCACCGCCTCGCGGACTCGGGCCCAACGGGTTACGGCGAAGGCGGTCGCAACGCCGGCCGTGACCCCGATGACGAGGCCTCCGAGCGCCTCGTAGAGCGTATTACCAGCCGCGCGCTGGAGGGTGGGCCACTCGGCCAGGAATGCCGTCCCGATGGCCGATGGCCGGGGGAGGATGAACTGGCGAAGGTTCAGGGTGGCCACCACGACCTCCCAGGTGATCAGTACCCCAAAGAAGACCACGACCGCCGGCAGCTGGTAGCGGATCTGGCGCCCCAGCCGCGCCAGGCGCAAGCGGCCGGAAGGATTGGAGCCAGTCATCCCACCGCGCCTTCTGCGATGGTCCGATCCACGGAGGCCACGCGGCCGGCCGCACCGTCTCCGTCGGCCCGCCCCCGGAGTGTCTCGCGAACCTCGGTGATCAGGGCGAAATAGCGATCGGATTCGCGGGTGTCGTCGGTTCTCGGACGGGGCAGGTCGATATCGATCACCCGGGAGATCTTGCCGGGCCGCGCCGACATCACCGCAACGCGCGTTGACAGGAAGACCGCCTCGGGGATCGAATGCGTCACGAAGATCACTGTCGTCCCGGTCTGCTCCCAGATCCGCTGGACCTCGGAGTTCATGCGTTCGCGCGTCATCTCGTCGAGGGCGCCGAACGGTTCGTCCATCAGCAGGATCGATGGCTCCAGGGCCAGGGCCCGTGCAATCGAGACTCGCTGCTGCATCCCGCCCGAGAGCTGGTACGGGTAATGGTTGGCGAATTCGCGCAACTCGACCAGATCGAGCATGGCCGGCACGCGCGCGTTTCGGTCTGACCTTGCCATCCCCTTGACCTCGAGGGGCAATGCGACGTTGGCATGGACCGTGCGCCAGTCGAACAGCACCGGTGCCTGGAAGACGATCCCGTAGTCACGGTCCAGGCGCGCCTGCCGCGCTGGCTTGCCGTTGACGGTGATATCGCCTGTCGTCGGCAGGGTGAGGTCGCCGATGAGCCGGAGCAGGGTCGATTTCCCGCAGCCCGATGGGCCGATGAGCGACACGAACTCGCCGGGCAGGATGTCGAGGTTGATCGAGTCCAGGGCCTTCGTCTGGACCCCGTCAGCACTGACGAAGACCTTGCTGACCCCCTGGATTGACACGACGGCGTCGGGCATCTCGCTCACTCTCTGCTGCGGGCCATGAACGTCAGCCGGCCGTGCTATCGGGCCGTCCGCGCAGGGTCACGACCTCTGTGATCCGAATGGCCAGATAGAAGACGAGCCCGAGCAGGCCCGAGGCCAGGATGGCCGCCCAGAGCTTCTCCGGGCCGCTGGCGTACTGCTCGTTGAAGTTGAGGATGGACCGACCCAGGCCGAACTGGCTTCCGCCCGGATTCCCCTCGCCGACGATGGCCCCGACGATGCTGGCCGTGGCCGCGATCTTGAGGGCGGAGAAGAGATACGGCAGCGAGGCCGGAAGGCGGAGTTTCCAGAAGATGGTCCAGCGCGAGGCGGCGCAACTCTGCATCAGCTCGAGCGCGCGCGGATCCGGTGAGGTCAGGCCGCGCAGCTGGGCCACGGTGACCGGGAAGAACGTCAGGTAGGTCGCGACCATGACAATCCCCAGGACGCCGTTGCCGAAGGCAAAGGCGATCAAGGGCGCGAGGGCCAGGATCGGAATCGTCTGGCTCGCCACGACGTACGGCATGAAGGCGCGCTCAGCAAGCTTCGAATGGACGAACACGGCGGCCAGGGCGAGCCCCAGAACGGCGCCCGCGAGGAAGCCGAGGACGGCTTCGCGGCCGGTGTAGAGCGCAGCCCCGACGAGATAGCTGCCGAGCGTCTGCTCCTGCTGTCGCTGAACCGGGCCGGCCAGGGCATCCACGATCTTCCAGATATGCGGCAGGGACAGGTCACTGGCGATGGGCCAGGCGAAGGGTGGGTAGTAGACCGTTTCCCGGCCGGCCGCATCGTGAAACCGCCATGGATCGCCACCCAGCAGCTTGGCGCCCTCCCAGACGACCAGGATGCCGATCAGGAAGATCAGGGTGACGAGTGCGCCCCGGGCAACCCCCCGAATGGTCTGGAGCCTGGCGGTCGGTAACGTCGAGGCCATCGGCGACGCTGAACCCGGGCCCTAGCCGACGACTGCCTGATCGGCGATGTCGAGCGCGGCGTCCAGGACCTCGAAGCCCTCAGCGAGCTGCGCCTCTGTGATGCACAGCGGCGGGTTCGTGTGAATCGAGTTGTTCGCGATCATCGCGTAGACGCCGTTGTCGCGGAGGTACTTGCCGATCGCCTTCATCTCGTCGCTGGTGCCGTTGAACGGCGTCATCGGCGTCCAGGGGCTGTGACTTCGAACGAGATCGAGGATCCCGAACAGACCGAGATTGCGATGAGCTCCGATGGACGGGTGCTTCGCAGCGAGGCGCTCGTGGTGCGACCGCATGACCGGTCCGAGGCGAGCGGCATTCTCGATCAGCCCGTCCTCCTCGTACACCCTGATCGTGGCGAGTGAGGCCGCCAGGCTGACGGGATGCGAGCTGTAGGTGAGGCCACCAAAGAACATCTTCGACTCGAACGCTTCGGCGATGTGCGCGCGCATGGCGACGGCGCCTAGCGGGAGGTACGAGCTGGTCAGACCCTTGGCCATCGTCATGAGGTCCGGGGTCACGCCGGCGTGATCGATCGCGAACCACCTGCCGGTCCGCCCGAAGCCCGCCATGACCTCGTCGGCCACCATCAGGATCCCGTTCCGGTCGCAGATCTCGCGGACGCCGGCGATGTAGCCATCCGGCGGGATCAGGATGCCGTTGGTCCCGACGATCGTCTCGAGGAAGACGGCCGCGATGGTCCCGGCTCCCTCGTAGCGGATGACGTCCTCGAGCCCCTGCAAGGACTCGGCGACCGGGCGCGGCTCGGCCTCACCCCAGCGATGGGTATCGGGGTAGCGGACCACGCCGACGATGCCCGGCTCGTTGGCCCAGCGTCGCGGATCGCCGGTCAGCGACATGGCCCCGAGCGTCGCGCCGTGGTAGGACCGGTAGCGGGCCAGGATCTTCTGCTTGCCGGTGTAGTGGCGGGCGAACTTGATCGCGTTCTCGATTGCCTCGGCACCGCCCAGGGTGAAGAAGACCTTGTTCATGTCGCCGGGCAGGATCTCGGCCAGCTTCTGCCCCAGGCGGCCGCGGATCTCGGTCGCGAACGCCGGCTGGACGAACTGGAGCTTGAGCGCCTGCTCGTTGATCGCGTCGATGACACGGCGATCGCCATGGCCGATGTTGACCGACATCAGCTGGCTGTTGAAGTCGAGGATCCGCTTCCCTTCGGGCGTGTACAGGTAGACGCCTTCGGCGCGGTCGATGGCGATGGGGTCGAGGGCGCCCTGGACGGACCACGAGAAGAAGGTGTGGGCCCGATTGAGGGCGACGATCTCGGCGCTGGACATCGCGGTGGCGGATTCGACGGCCATGGGAGGCTCCAACTGCGCAGGCGTTCGATGAGGCCCGCCGATTGTCGCAGATGCGCTGGCGAGCGGGCGCCGGCGCGGCGTGGTTGAGGTGCGGCGTACTTGCGGCGCGGCCCCAATCCCAGCCGCTATGCTCCGCGGCTATGGCACTGCGTTCGCTCTGGCGACACCCCGACTTCATGAAGCTCTGGGTGGGCCAGACCATCTCGGAATTCGGCTCGGTCGTGACCCGGACCGCGGTACCCCTGGTGGCCGTGCTGGTTCTCGGTGCCGGCCCGTTCGAAATGGCGTTCCTCGTCGTATCGGCCAGCCTCGCGGTGCTCCTCTTCGGCTTCCTGGCGGGCGCCTGGGTGGATCGCGTCCGACGCCGGCCGCTGCTCATCGGGGCCGATGCGATCCGCGCCGTCGTCCTGCTCTCGATCCCGGTCGCGTATGTCGCCGGTGCGCTGCGGATGGAGCAGCTGTACCTCGTCATGTTCGTCCAGGCCTCGCTCGGGGCGCTGTTCGATGCGGCCTACCCGGCCTACGTTCCGTCGCTGATCGGAATCGAGCGGGTCGTTGAGGGCAACAGCAAGCTCGCGACCAGTTCCTCGCTGGCTGAGATCGGTGGCCCGGGTCTTGCCGGCGCCCTGGTCCAGATCGTCAGCGCGCCATTCGCGGTCCTCGTCGATGCGGTCTCGTACGTGGTATCGGCCATCTCGCTGATGCTCATCCGATCGCCGGAGCCGGCCCGTCCGCCTCGTGAATTCGTAACCCCGATCCGCCGGGAGATCGTGGAGGGTCTGGAGCTGGTGCGGCGGCACCGCGTGCTGTTCCCGATCGTGCTTCGCGACGTGATTGCCCATATCTCCGGTTCCTTCTACGGCGTCCTCTACACGCTCTACCTCCTCAACGAGCTGCACCTGACGCCGTTCCTGCTGGGTGTCGTCATCTCCGCCGGCGGCGTCGGTGCCCTCGTCGGCTCGCTCTTCGCGGGGCGCGTCATCCGCCGGCTGGGACTCGGTCCGGCCCTGATCTGGACCGCCGTGGCCGCATCCGCGATCGGGATCCTGACGCCACTGGCCCAAGGCCCCATCCTCGTGGCTGCCTTGATGGTGTTTCTCCCGCAGCTCATCGGAGATGGCCTTCAGACAATCGAGGGCGTCGCAGAGATCTCGCTGATCCAGGGCCTGAGCCCGGATCGGATCCTCGGCCGCGTCAATGCGACCGTCGAGGTGTTCTCGCACGGGATCGCCTATCCGGTCGGGGCGCTCCTGGCGGCGGTGGTCGCCGAGTGGATCGGCATCCGGGGCGGCATCGCGATCGGCTGGGCGGGGATGGCCATCTCGATCCTGCTGCTGGTTCGATCTCCACTACC